>PCSQ01000060.1:0-3935 GCA_002772455.1 Candidatus Beckwithbacteria bacterium CG23_combo_of_CG06-09_8_20_14_all_47_9
AATGGCTTTTTGCTTAGCGTTCGTGCCAAGGGCAAACGCCGCGAGTATTCCACAACCTACCGCCCCTGCTCCGGCGGCAAACAGGGCATCACCACTGCAAGCTACCGCGGCCAAACTTAAGGCTGACATTGCCATTGCCGCCACTACTGGCTCTACTGGCTTCACTGTCTCTGTCTGAATTGGAATTTGATTTGCCTCAGAAATTTGATTACCAAAAACCGTCACCTCTTCGGATGGGACTAAAATCTCTGCCGCCGGCAACTCTGCCGCCGACAAAACTTCATTTCTTAAAGAAGGTGTTTCGGTCACCGGTAAAGCTCCTGGACTTACTTCTGCGGACAGGCCATCAAGACCGGCCCGCGCTTCGATATTAACCATATTTAACCGATATTATACTCTTTACATCTTCTCGGGCGCGTCAATTCCCAGCAAATTCAGTCCCCGCTTAATAATCCCGGCCGTGGCGCCGGTCAACCACAAACGAAAGTCATTGCCGACAATCTTATGTTTATTGTAAAAACCGTTGAACTTTTGGGCAACGTCATAAATAAAATTCGCGATTAAGTTCGGCGCCAGCTCCTGCGCCGCCTGGACGACGACTTCCTCGAAGCGGTAGAGGGTCCGGAGAAGTAAGATTGCAGAAGGTCCGACCTCGTCGGAGTACCAACAAGGTCGGACCTTTCCCGATACGCCTGCCTTCTCCAGCACCGACTTTGCCCGGGCGTAGGTATACTGCAAATACGGCCCGGAGTTGCCGTCGAGGCTGACCGTTTTTTTGATATCAAAAGCCACGTCCTGCTGACAGCCGGTTTTGAGCACCGAATACTTCACCGCTCCGACGGTTACCGCTTCCAATGCTTCCTGGTTTTTGGCTAAAGACTTTAAATTTTCTTTGACTTTCTCCAATAACCCGTCAACCGTAATAATCTCTCCGGTCCGCGAAGAAATTTTTTTGCCGATTAAGTTCACCATACCCATCGATAAGTGATATTCCCTGCCAATAAATTTTTTATCCAAAAGCTCCAACGCTTTAATAATCACCTGAAAATAGCCGGTCTGCTCGTTGGCCACGACATGAATACACCGGTCAAACGGGAAAACCTTAAATTGCAGCGGCGCCAAGCCCATATCCTTAGCCTCGTAGGTCGGATTGCCGTCTTGGGTGACAAACACCCGGGTATGAAGGCCGTAATTTTCTCCCGGAAAGACCACTGCCCCGTCGCTTTTCTTAAATACCTGGCCAAGATTATTCAAAACACTCTGTTTGCCCGGTCCGGCCACTTCACTTTCAAAAAATAATCGATCATATTTTGTCCCAAACCGTTCATAAAAACTAGCGTAATAATCCAAGCTCCATTTTCTGGTTTGCCGGTAAACTGATTCTATATTTTTATCATGGGCATAAATTTTGACATTCAACCGGTCCATTTCTTTCTTGTTGGCTTCATAGTCCTGATTACCTCTCACGTATCCTCGTCCCAACAAGTGGGCTTTTTCTGTCAAAGACAACTTTTCTGCCTGTTGCCAGCTTGATTTTTCTTCGGTGAGAATTTTTTCTGTGCCCCAAATCGATTTGGCCACGTGCGGGCCAATATCCCCCTGGTAATTGGCCCGAAAAACCTGGGCGCCGGCGGCCGTTAGAATTCTGGCCAGCGCTTCGCCCACGATTAACGTCCGCATGTGACCGATGTGCATTTCTTTATGGGTATTAGGATGGGCAAACTCCACCATAATTTTCCTTCGCCCGCCGAAGCCTTGGCGAAGACGGGTTACACCATCTTTTAGCACTTGATTAACTTGAGTGATAAGTACTGGTATTTGGATTGATATATTAATAAAACCAGCGCCAGCAACATCTATTTTTGAAGCAATTTTTGCCAGAGTTGGTTCGGTTTTTAATCGGTCGCAAATTTCCTGCGGCTGATGGGTAATAATGCCGGCGTTGGTCGAAAAATCCCCCCAAGACATGTTCTCCGGGTGCTCGACGGAAAAATTAACCGGTTTTAACTTTAAATCTATTAAGACTTTTTTAATAGCTGCTTCAATTATTTGCTTCATCTTGACTTTTTATGGTTATTTGGTATCATATATTTATCACGATGCGAGGAACACCTAAGGTTCGTCCGAAGGTTAATACCTCGCATTCATTTTTTCTTCAACTTCTTCTTCAAATCCTCCACAAAAATTACATATTGACCGAATTTTCGAAGCAATGAGGAAAAACTTTTTCGGCTGGGAGAAATCAGTTTCAATAATTTATTCTGTTTAACCATATGCTCTACCAAACAATGGTAATCACCGTCACCGGCCACAACAACGGCTTGCTCACAATTCCGCCATTCAATCATGGTGTGCATGATTAATTCTGCATCTACATTACCTTTAATCTTAATCTTTTTCCCTTTTTTGAATTCCAAAGTTGGCTTGAAAATCACCAGATAGTCATCTTTTTGCAGTTGAGTATAAAGCGCCTGATTCCCGGCAACATAACCGATAAACAAAAAGGCTTTAGACACGTTGTATTTATCTTTAAGATAAACCCGGAAACGGCCAAAATCTAATCGCCAACCCAAAGCCCTTACCCCCAGATTTAAATTCTGGCTATCAATAAAAGCATAGTTGTTTGGCTTAGATTTTTTCATCTTGACAAATTTTGGCTATTTGCTATCATATATTTACCTACCCCGTACGTTTATCGTACGGGGCTTTTTTATTGATACAATCTTCAAACTTCTAGGCAATTTTCTGTTGTATTTAAATTTACCCATAAAATTAAATACAAAGGCTTGATCTGCCTGATAGGCCATTTCCAAAGAAAAACGATTCGGGAGAAAAATTGCTGCAGTATCTATCTGGCAAGATTTAGCAATTTCCAGAGGATAAATAAGATCAGAATCCCCGCTCATAATTACAACCTTTTTACAATTGAATAGAAAGACATCCCGAACAATATCTACCGATAAATGAACATCAACTCCTTTTTCTTTGCCAGACGATGGCGACCGATGACCTTTGTAAAAAAACAAGCCTTTGGTTTCTTTGACTTGCCGATAAAATAAAGCTTCGGCTCCAGCCAAACGCTCCCGCTGTTTAGAATTCATATATGAGGCGTAGAAAAAAACCTTATCAATACTGGTTATTTTTTTGATTTCTTTAATCAGATAGGCAAAATCAAGATGCCGCCGGGGACCAAACAAATCATTCTGGCCGGCAAATAAGTTAGTGCCGTCGATATATAAGTTTGTTGTTTTTTTTATTTTCTTCATCATTTCATTTTACCCCATTTTGGGATTAATCGCTCCTTGATACTTAGCAACACCTATTGCCAATAACGAACCAGCCTTTATCGCTAAATGAATATCTTTATTTTTCAACCAGCTATTTAAAAACCCTGCCAAATATGCGTCACCGCAACCGGTGGTATCGACAGCTTGAATCGATTTAGCCTTCACCTTGAAAATTTTATTGTGGCAAACGACCAGACTGCCTCCCGAACCCAAAGTTATAACTACCATTTTGTTCATGTTTTTGGCCAATTGCAGTAAATCTTTAATCAAATTACTATCATTGCCAGATAAACCAAAAAAACCAATATCCCACCACCCGGCATATTTTTTGACAAAATTAATGTCATAATTAAAGTCACAGCCGTCCATAAAGTCCACGACTTTCAAGCCGGGAAATTTAATCTTGGTCACTTGGTTAAATAAAAGACTGATTTGGGTGTAATACAAAGTGATTAAAACCTCATGCTGCAAAATATAATCAATGTCTTTTTGAGATAAATTAAAGTCACTTAGAACGCCTGGAAAATAGCCGATGAATTTTTTCTCGCCATTTGGTAACACCTGGATTTTTTGTTTGGGCGTTTGACCGGGTAAGATATGGATATAATCAATTTCTAGGCCGATTTTTTGGCAAACAGACAAAGGAAT
>PCSQ01000060.1:3943-4678 GCA_002772455.1 Candidatus Beckwithbacteria bacterium CG23_combo_of_CG06-09_8_20_14_all_47_9
CTTTGTCATCTCCCAAACAACTAACCATATCGATATTTAAATCGGATTTCTGGGCATAATAAGCCACATTTAAAGCGCAGCCGCCAGGCAGTAACTTACCGTTATATTCATCAACCCCGCAATCACCCACATAAACCGTTTTCATATTGCTCCTCCAAAAATTTCGACCACTCCGTCGCTGGCCGTTTCGGTAGCAATAATATCCGCGACCGCTTTTAGTTCCGGGCAGGCATTCCCGACCGCCACGACAATACCACCATATTTTTTGACGATTTTTGCCGGATCAACGTCATTTAAACCATCACCGCAATATAAACTCGTGCCCAGATCGACCGCACCTTGCTGGTGCAGTTTTTCCAACAACTGGGCTTTACCGACGCCGATTTGCACCACCCTCAATGTACCGTTACCGACTTCTCTTAACTCGGTTTGTTTTAATAACTGCAAGGCTATGGCTTGGGATTGAACCCATTCCAACACTAATTCATATTCACTGCCATATTCTGGACTGTGCATATCCGAACCTTGTTCCCAAATACTGACTGACCCAACGCCCTGGTATTTACCTTCGGCTAAAGCAACCGGCGTGACCACACCCGGCAATAAACCCCAACCATCGGGATTGTCCGCAATGGCCGTCCAGCTGGCTTGAAACATGCCGACGATTGCCTGCATTTCCTGTTGAGCCGGCTCACTGGTTAATATTTTAAAATCTTTATCGATTGCCGCGCCTTT
>PCSQ01000060.1:4733-4859 GCA_002772455.1 Candidatus Beckwithbacteria bacterium CG23_combo_of_CG06-09_8_20_14_all_47_9
CCGTTTTCCGGCAGCATTTTGGCTAAAAACGAGGCTAGCTCGTAGGGCGATTGATCCGTACAGGCGCCGGTACCGGACATTTCTTTTAAACCCAGCAATACCCCGACCACTGCCGGGTTGAATTTG
>PCSQ01000056.1:0-210 GCA_002772455.1 Candidatus Beckwithbacteria bacterium CG23_combo_of_CG06-09_8_20_14_all_47_9
TGAGAGATGGCGTCTTCTAAAGAGAGCTGATCTAGGGCGAGAGGAGGCTCGGTGGTTGGGGTTATTGGGGAGGTGGGGATATTTGGAGCGGATGGGGTAGTTTGGGCAGGATATGTAGCTCGAGTAGCATTGGTGATCAGATCTTGGGTGGCAGTGGGGAGAGAAAGGCTGGCGATTTGGGTGTTGGCTTGCTCGGTAGTGATAGTTCCA
>PCSQ01000056.1:245-5108 GCA_002772455.1 Candidatus Beckwithbacteria bacterium CG23_combo_of_CG06-09_8_20_14_all_47_9
CCAGGCAGTGTTGGCGGGGAGGAAAGAGGTTAAGTAGGTGCCGAGATTAAACTGGCCAGTTGTAAGATCAACACCACGAGGGAAGGTGAGGGTTTTGGGGTTATAGGCGAGTTCTTGGCGGGTGGCGAGTGGGGCGTTGGTTGTGGGAGCTGTGGGGGTAGCTGGGGCGGAAATAGGTGTGAAATAGCGAGTGAGATTGGTCGTAAAATTGCGGATGGGTTGAGTAACTGTGGCAAGACTAGCGGTGAGTCCAGATTGAAGGCGAGATATGAAAGTGGGGGACTGAGATTGAGCTTGATTATTAATGGCTTCTTGTGCATTGGCGACAATAGTTTCTGGTCCTGGGCTTTTTTCGCGGAAGGTAATAGTTGTATTTTTCAAATCAACGGAAGTATTGTTAATCAATTCGACAATGTTTGCCAAAGTTGGTTTATCCCCTAGAGGCTTGATTATTTCTATGTCTCCAAAACTAATAGACAGATCTTTATAGTTGCCTGCACTGGCTTCAAATTCTGTACGAGCTTTGGAATTGTTGCCAATTGCAGTGTCTAAGCTTTGCATAATTCCTTTGACTTGATCGAGTGTCTTACCTAACTTTTGTTCTGGCGTATAATCGATATTTTCTAAACGATAGCTATATTCGTTGATTTCTTTCCATGATTGTTGGATAGCTTCGACTTTGTTCCTCAATCCACCATCTAAGAGACTACCGAGGAAACCATTATTGGTTTGAGCTAATACTCGCTCGATTGTGAGATCAACAGACGTTTTGAGTAAGATTTCTTTGAAGTTGACTTCTGCAATAGTCATATTGCGTACTTCGTTTTGAGCGGTTGAACGACTAAATTCGGCGAACAAATTTTCGCGAGGGATATTTTTGAGATTAGAGTCGAGTACTATGATATCCATGGGAGCGGCGTTGCCATTTGCGTCTAGTCTTACTCGATTGATCCCTTGAGAGAAGGTGGTTTGATCACAACCATTACAGATACCTATTGCTCGACTAGTTGTGACATTGTTGGGAGTATCGACCCCTGTATGAGCACCATATTCGTACATCTTTATGTAGTCACCAACAGAATCTTGAGCTTTTCCGAGTGCGATGGCGTCTTCTAGATTACGAACGAATTCGAATTTTCCATTAGTTACCTTTCCTTCGACATAAGCTCCGTTCGCTTCAACGATAAACATAGTTTTTCCTTCTGGATTTTGTTTAGCGAGAAGATCGCGCATCGTGGCATTGTTAGTTTCGGCATCCATGTTGATATAGGTTTGATTGCGACCTTCTCCAGAGCGAGCAGCAACTTGTTCTTCAATACTTGTGAAGATAGAGTTGTTCTCACTTGCAGTAAATCTAGTCGAAACAGTTTCAAAAGCGGAAGATGAAAAGACTTTGAGTTCGATACCATAGGCGATTTTGTATAGGCGCGACATTAGTTCTGGAGTACCCGTGAACATAGCGAAACCCTTGCCCTCGAGAATGAGTCGCGCGTAAGTAGTCTCGGTTCCAGAGCGACTGACAGTTAAGTTGTCGACTTTAATGTTGATGGTATTACTCATTTCTCCCACACCTTTGAGGATTTCGACCCCGACAGTGTTATAGAGAATTTGTTCGGCAAGGCTACTGTAGGTACGTCCAGTGACGCGAGATTGTTCACGAGGTGCAATGCTCAATTCTCCATTACTACTCGTGAGACCGTATTGGGTACCTGGGGTAGCAACAAGAAGGTCGGCCATCTTGTTGATTGCAGTAAGTTCGGCGGCCATAGATTTGACTTGAGAATTGGCGCTAAAGTTTTGATCAATAAATTTATCAATTAATTGTTTTGATTCAACGAGATTAACTTCGGTAATAGTGCGATTTTTGAGTTCAGATGGGAGGATAGATTTGTTTTTGTCGAGGAGCTCGTTGAGGATTTTAGCTTCACGATCCTTTGTGTACTCTCCAGTCTTGCCGTCACTAGTTAGATTGACATCTAGGAGAGAGTCGTTCTTGCGTGCCTCGACCATTTCGTTGATGCTGGTGAAATCACGGATTGTTTTGGTGGCTTCTTTGAATATATATGCTTCGGTAATTTCGGAAATCTTTTGCTCGGTATCTGACCTGCGGAAATTTTCGAATAGATTGGTAGTTTGATGAGACTCGTCAACAAATTTATATGATTCGCCCCATTTTTCTCGTAGGGCGCGACCACCCAAAGTGTCGACGTTTTGTAGTTCAAAGGCGATATCGCGAGTACTCACAATAATTCTAGATTTATTAACAGCTTCGGCTGAGGGTACCTTTCCTGGTTCAAGAATTAATACCGAGTCTTTACCAAATTTAGCTTCAAAAAAACTGATAATGTCTTGATTAGTTGTAGTTTTTCCTTGAGAATCGACAGATAGCCAGGGAGACATGAGTTTGGTTTCCGAGAACAAGATAAATTGTGGATCACTAGTCATTGAGGCGTGGAGATATGACATCATAGGTAGAATTACTTCGGTTTTGCCTAATCCTGGAAGAGCGCCAAAAAGAGATCCAGTTGTACCATTTGTAGCAAAGGCTTCGAGACCAGAGATAAGATACTCGGCCTGTTGGCCACGCAGACCAGTTGCAGGATCATAACCAATACTTTTTTCAGAAAAAACTTGATACTCAGAGAACACTGTATTAAGCTTGTCTAATTCTACGGTGGTAAGACCTGCTCTTTCGGTAACTTGCTCGTTAAATTTGAACTGAGTAATATTTTTCCCTTCTGGAGTAGTAATGGTTTCAGCTACCAAAATTGGATCTTTGCCTGATAGAGTACTGGTTCCACGAGCTTCTTTGAGTTCGCCTAGTTTTTCTACGAGAGGTTTATATTCGTCTTTTAAGATAATTTGAGTATCAACAACTTTGATTGGGGCTTTTTCTGGACCAAAGAAGAATTCTCCAATTTGAGTAAAAATGCTTTTGGGTTTGGGTGCAATAATTGGATCGTTAAGAGCAACTGGTTCTAACGGGGTTTTGACTTCTGGTTGTTGGATTTTGGCTAGTTCTTCGGGGGTGGCAATCCTTTCGCTAGTTTCGGTAGAGGTAGCGAGTTTTTCGGTGGTTCGAGAGGTTATCTCCATGCCAGTTTGGCCAAGACCACTCAAGCCCAAGGTACACATGGCCAGGGTATCGGCGGTTTGAGATTCACCCAGTTTGGAACAGGCACTGGTGGCAAATAAAATAGAAGAGGCGACGTGAGGGGACAAAATAGAAGAAGCAAGACTATTTTGAGTGGTAGCAACACTGGTTAAACCAAGTCCGCCCATAGCTGAACTAGCAAATCCGGTCCCTGCCGCGACCGCCATCATAATGGACGAGCTACAGTCTAGAGTAGTAACTCCTGGTTGACTACAAGTTTCGATGGCCATGTCGGTGAAAGTAGCGGTGCTAAGTCCTGAGACGGCGAGATTGGCGATAGGAATAAGTTTTGTGATAATGGGAGAAGCATTGGCGGCACTGCCGATTACGCCTGTTAGGTAACCAACTTCGGCTCCTTTGGCTACTGCCTGGACGGATTGACCAATGACACCAAGACCAGTACCTGCGACAGAGATGGTCGCCATGGCGAGGGAACTATTACAATTGGCCTGGGTAATACCACCCTGACCGACGCGGGTACAAGTGTCCGCGGCCGTGCCTACCATCTGAGTAGAAGCGGCAATACCCATGCCTGTACCGAGAAAGCCACCAATACCAACGCCTGCGACTGCACCCCCTAGAGGAACAAAAGCTAAGGGTGCGGCGACTGCCGCGGTAATCACAAAAGCAGCATCTCCTCCCTGAATGAGACCACCTTTGAGAATCATCCCCAGATCACCTTGTTGTTCACCGGCGAGGAGCATAGTATTGCCACGTTCGAAGCGACCACTGGTAAAGTTGTTCCAGCTCATGACGATATTGGTGAGAGGATCTTGTTTGAGACCTGTGATGGCTTGATCTACTTGAGTCCACGTAGTGTCACTGTTTGCGACATTAGTTTGGAATTCGGCAAACTTATCAGTATTGCCAATACTTTTAGCAACTGCCGAGTATGATTGTGATTCTTGGGCGATGGCAAGCTTTTGGGATTGGATCATGGCGGCATCTAAATCCGGATTACCAGTCAAGGCTCCAAGACTGTCGAGTGCAACAATACTGTCGCTACAGTTGGCTCCGCCTAGTTCTTTGCAACTGGCAATCAGGGCGGCACTTTCATTGGAACGGACATAAATTGCTGAGGTTGCTTCTTTGGCTTTGGCTTCGGCAGTTGATTTGCAGGAGATTCCAAACGGGTCACTGCCTGGGGGTATTTCACTCTGACATTTGGCGAGGGCTTTGTCGTATGCAGCTTGATAATCAATGGGAGCAAGGGTTCCGTATTCGTATTGTGTGATCACGGTTGCAGCTTGAGTTTGTGTGGCAAGCTGAGCTTTGATTTCGGTTTCTTTGGCAAGTACTAGTTGATAGGTAGCGCTGTCTACTCCAGACAACATATCGGTTCGTTGAAAATCTTTAATACAGGCAGCATTACCATGACAGGTAAGTTGTGCCAAATCTGCAGTCGATTTGGTAGGATCTAAATACAAGGCAATATTGTCATTGAGTTTTTGGGTTGTTGCGATGGCAGTCATGGCTTGGGAATACGCCTGCGGATTGAGCGACTTGAGCTCTGCGAGTGCTTTGGCGGAGGCAGATTTATCTGTACCAAGGGCTAGCTTGTATAATCTCTCAACTTCTTTGTTTTTAGCAACTTGAGTGTTGATTTCTTGCGAGAATACTGGATCGGCCTGGGAAAGCCAAGAGGTGGCAAAAGTGGTCAAAGCCGTTCCTTGGCAGTTGGTTTGCTCATATTGAGCACAGAGTATTTG
>PCSQ01000056.1:5134-5925 GCA_002772455.1 Candidatus Beckwithbacteria bacterium CG23_combo_of_CG06-09_8_20_14_all_47_9
GAAGCGATGGCGCGTCCAGCAGGTAGCTGGTATCCATCACTCAAAACGCAAGTAGCATTTTCTGGTTTGCCCGCTGTCATATAGGTAGCTTGCACAGTGGGGGTAGTGCAGTTGGTGACGGCTGGAGTATCGGCACGATTAGCGGTATTACAAGGAACAAACTCACCATTTTTACAAATTTTGACAGCTGTACGTTCACCAGTTTCGGTAGTTGTAGCCTCGCCACCTAAGGCAGATTCTCCACTAGGGATCGTGACATAGACAACTTCTCCTGATGTAGTTGTGTAGCTAGTGTTGCAGGCTTTGTTGCCGATTGGGGGAGTGGTAGTAACTGGATTGAGATTGGTGTCGCTGGTTGCAGTTTTGACATAGTCGGCGGCTTGGTATTGAGTAGGATCTACCCAAGATCCATTCATACATTTTTGCCCGTCGGCACGAGTTGAACCATCGCCAACAGTCACATATTCACCGTTCTTTTTATCACTGCAGTTTTTACGTCTTGTCCCACCTTCTTCGTTTGCGGCGGTACCCGGGGGAGGAGCGACGACAGGAGCACCTGATGCATGGAGAGTTTTGCAGGGCTCTGTCTTGGTGCTCCAGCTACCATTTTGGCATTGGTAACAGAGATAGTTGCCTGCCTCGTCTTTGCCACCTGAATAGGCATATTGACCATCCTTGATTTTGACACCTTTGTCACCTCCTTCGCAGGACGCTCCACTCGAGGTGGAAGGGGCGGGGGGAGTGGGGGGGAGATCCTCGGGAATGGGTGCTACTTGGTTGTCGGTAACACA
>PCSQ01000056.1:6040-6182 GCA_002772455.1 Candidatus Beckwithbacteria bacterium CG23_combo_of_CG06-09_8_20_14_all_47_9
TGGGGCGGAGTCTTATTGGTGGATCTATTACTTGTGGGGGCCTTGGGTTTTTTGCGAGATGTTTTGGCGGGAGTTGTATGGGGCGGAGTCTTATTGGTGGATCTATTTTTGACGCAACCTCTTCCATCATACCAGGTGTAGC
>PCSQ01000108.1:0-4922 GCA_002772455.1 Candidatus Beckwithbacteria bacterium CG23_combo_of_CG06-09_8_20_14_all_47_9
TGGCATATGAGGCTTCGGCCTGAAAGTTTAATCCCGGCACGCCGGATAATAGCCGACGGTAATGGTCAGCAATCGCCCGTTTTTTCTTAACAAACATTTTTAAACGCCGCAATTGGCCGATGCCCACGCCTGCCTGTAAATTAGTCATGGCGTAGTTGTAACCAATCGCCGGATGATAATAATTGTGAATGGTTATATCTTTGGCTTGGTCCCGGTAAAACTTGGCCATGTCGTAAATCTTTTTTGAGTTGGTCGTCAACATACCGCCTTCACCGGTAGTGACGATTTTATTACCGAAAAACGAAAATGTCGTTACTTCAGCTATACCACCAAAAGGCTTTCCTTTATAAAGTGAACCCAGCGATTCAGCCGAATCGGAAATAAACCGAAGCTTAAACTTTTTGGCAAAGCTTTTAACTTTAGAAAAATCGACCGGGTGGCCGTATAAATCCACGCTCATAATCGCTTTAGTCTTAGGAGTGACTTTCGCTTCAGCGGCTTTTAAATTTAAGTTAAAAGTTTCCGGGTCAATGTCCACAAATACCGGCTTGGCCCCGACGTAAGTGACGCTGTTTGCCGAAGCCACGAAAGTGAGCGCCGGTACGATTACCTCATCCCCTTTACCGATTCCCAAAGCGATCAAAGCCAGATGCAAAGCGACCGTGCCGTTGCCAACCGGCAGGGCATACTTGACTCCGACGGTCTTGGCAAACTCCCGGCCGAACTGCTCCACGAAACTGCCCAATGAAGATATCCAGCCGCTATCCAAAGCCTGATTAACCAGTCTTTTTTCCACTAAACCGAAAGACGGCTTGGCCAAAGGAATGAATGAGCCCATAGAGGTATTTTACTTCGACTTTGGACAAACGCCAATCACGCAAAAATCTAATCCCGGTTTTTTGGTGCAAAATCAAAAACTGCCAGACGCCGCCGATCAGCCAACCGGACACCAAAGCCAGCGCCGCTCCCTGGCCGGCCCATCCCGGAACCAGCAGCCAGGCAAAAGTTAAAACCAAAACCGTCGTCACTAAATTCACCTTAACAATCGAGCGATGATTATTAGTGGCAAATAAGACATGATCGTAAGGGGTAAACACCGCCAAAATCAAAACCCCCAGAAGCAGCCAGCGGAAAACACCCGCGCCGCCGGCAAACTGACCGCCCAAAACCAGAGTGACTACCGGCCCCGCCAGTAAAAATAATAACAGGCACAAAGGGGCTAAAATCCAAACGGATAATTTAACGACCGAGTCGGTATAACGCTGGATTTGGTCAATTTCCCCGGCGGCGTTAAAACGGGACATCCGGGGGAAGAAAAACACCATCAAACCGGAGGAAAAACCCTTGAGCAATCCGAACAGGCCCAAAACGGCGGCGTAAACGCCCAGGGTTTCTGCCGAGTAAAAATTGCGGATAATCAATATCAAACCGTTTTCCTGAAAATAAGACAGCGGCACGATCAAGGCAAAAGGCAGGCTGTACCGCCAGTAATCTTTCATCACCGCTTTGTCCAAGCGCCAACTCCAAAACCGGCGGCTGATCACCGCGGCGGCCGCTAAAACCAGCATTGCTTCAGTCAGAAAAACTAAGGAGTAACCCAGGGAAGAACTCCAAACCAGGCCCAAGACCACTACGGCCGCCAGTTTGAACAGCTTGCCGGACAGACGGATTAAGTTTTGCGGCCAGACCTTTTCCTGGCCCTCAAAAGTAATCAATAAGCCATCGGCCAAGCGGAAAAAGAATTCAAACACCAGCAACACCAATAACAATAAAGACAGCTGCCGGTTAAACGCGCCCAGCGCCAATGCCAACGCCGCGCATAAAAACAGTAACACCAGCTTCAGCGTCAAAAAAGACGCCAGCGCCGGGCGGCCGGATTTGGCCGCGGTAAAATGAACATGCGCCCGGGACAGGCCCAGGTCGGAAAAAGCAAAAATAATTCCCAACAAACCGGTTAAGTAGGCAATTTCGCCCAGAATCTTAGCCCCGAATAACCGGGCGGATAAAGATAAAGCCAAAAACGCCAGCAGGCCGGACAGGCCGGAAGCCAAAAACTGGATCATGACCTTTTTACCCATCATTTTTGGCACAGGGCTAATTGTTGAGTTGGCCGCCCCGGCAAACTAATAAATGGATTCCAGCCGCTGATTAAAACCAAAAAATTAATCAGCCATCGGCCAAAATCAAGATGATACCGGTCAATCTGCCCCAATGAGCAAGTAAAAACCCGCTTTAGCCATAATGGATGGCTGGTAATTACTTTAACCCTTTGGAAATATTGACGGCAGATTTGTTTTAACTCCCAGGGGTAAAATTCTTGAACGTGAAGCGGATCAGTCAACCCCTCCGGCTGTTTTATCGGCGTGGCAATGATTACCCGGCCGCCCGGTTTTAACACCCGTTTAATTTCACTAAGCATGAGTGCCGGCTTAGATAAATGTTCGATAATTTCCGTAGCGATAACCACATCGAAAAAACTATTCCTAAAAGGCAGTAATTCAGCCTTAGCTTGGATCAGTTTGGCCTTAATCTTGGTCGAAGCAAAGTCTAGACTGTCCTGATCAAGATCCACCCCGAAAAGCCGACCGGTTTTAACTTGGCTTAATAACACCCCGTCGCCGCAACCGATATCCAGAATTTTTTGATTCTTTTTTTTCGGCAGCAACTCAATCACCTGCTGATAGCGGGCTGAAACATAAGCGTTAAACCGAAACGGGTTCCGGCTAATTTGCTGCCAATGATAATTGGCCGTCCGTTTTTGGTATTTATTAAATATTATTTTTTTCGGCATAGAAAAACCAAATCCTGAGCCAGTAAATTCGGCCAGATTTTAATTATTGGATAAACCGGCTTTAATTTTAACCGGACTAATAGCCGATTTAAATACGGTATGGTGGAAAAATGGACGGTTTTTTTTACAATAAAACCTGATTCTGCCAATAATTTAACCAATGTAATCGCAGTAAAAAAACGCAAGTGATAACCCTCTTTTTTCGGCGGCCGGCCGATTAAAGCCATCAATCGGTAACCCCACCAAGCAATATTGGGTGTCGATAACACCAACCAACCACCTGGTTTTAATATCCTCCGGACTTCTTTTAGAAAGAGCTCGGCTTGAACCACATGCTCGATCACTTCCAGAGAAATCGCCAAAGAAAAAATGCGGGAAGAAAACGGTAAGTTTTGGTTAAAATCTGTTCTTACCGCTTCAAATCCCGCCTGTTTGAGTTTTTTAACATAGACTGCGGAAAGGTCAACGCAGGTAATTTTTTTAACCCTGGGCTCGATTAGCCGGGCAAACTCGCCGGCGCCGCTGCCGAGCTCAATGACCGAAAAATTGCGGCAATCAGGCAGTAAACTCAAAGCCTTGCCATACCAGGGCCGCTGGTTATCCGTCTGCCGCCACAAACCGGCATTATTTACGATATAAGCCATAACCGGCATCCTTGCCATCAGAATAAATGCTAAAAATTGGTTTAAGCCTCGTTTTTAATAAAGCTAATGTCTTGCCTCTTTGCCGGTAACTGCTGTCCAAATTTTCCCCACCCGGGCTGTCAATAAAGTCGGCCATCAGCCAGCCGCCAGGGGATAAATGATTAATCATTGTCTGCACCACTGTTAACGGATTAGGTACATGCTCTAATACATTACGGGCAACAATAATATCAAATTCCCCGGTTACTGGCGGGGTTAACGATTTAACTGTTATAAACGAAACTTGCTTTAATTTTCTAAACCGCCAGCGGCTAAAACTGGAGGCAGGGCAATCCAAATCTACCAGCACATATTCCCATCCGGGAATTTTTTTTATGAGCCAATTGGTTACCGGTCCGATGCCGGCACCATACTCTAACATTCTGCCTTTTTGTTTCCGCCTCATCAACCAGGCCAATTCCCACCAAACATTAAATTGATTATAAAAACACTGCCGGTAAATAAAATAATCAGTTTCCCGGTAAAAAGAAAAAATTGCCGCTAAATTTTTCCGGTTCTTTTTCTCCCATAAATTATTTGCCTTAGGCTGTTTTCTCCGGTAAGCCGCTAAAATCTTGGCCGGCTTTGCTTGAAAATACCGGCCCAATTCACTTGTCCAAGCCGGAACTGATTGGAATTGCTCTAACCACTTAAGCCAATAATAATTGGCAATATTTACCAGCCGCAGACTGTAAAGAATTACTTGATGCATTGTTTCAACAGTTCAATTTCCTGATTAATTAAAGACTTTATATTATAACGATTAATAACTGCTTCCCGGGCCTGGCGGCCTAAATTTTGACCTAATTTAGGATTTAATAATAATTGATCTAATTTCTCTAATCCCACTAAACCGGTCTTTTGGTCATCGATCACGTTACCGGTAAAACCAGCTGTCAGACAAGCACAGCCGCAACTCATCGCTTCCAATAACGCTTTCGGATTCCCTTCAATTTTTGAAGGCAAAACAAAAACGGCAGATTTTTGGTACCAACTAACTAATTCCTGATGAGGTAAAGGTTTAATAATGGATAAATTAACCCGCAGTTTTTTGGCTGATTTTAGTAATTTGTGCCGCTGGCTGCCCTCGCCGATGATCGTTAACTTTATCTTACTTGCCAACACAGAACGACTAACTGCCCGAATCAATGACCGATAATTTTTTTGCAGCGCCAATCGCCCCACCGATAAAACTAAATTCGGCCGGCACTTACCCCCTGGTTTAAATTTATCCGGATCAACTCCATTTGGCAGGTAAACTGATCGCTTGAGATATAAATTCTTCGGGTCGGTCACAAATACCCGGTCGGCCGCGGCCAATACCAATCGAACCACCAATTTCAACAGCAACGCTAAAACCGGCCGGCCTTCAATTTGGGCAAAGTGGGAATAATCATAACCATAGGTTACTACTAACGGTTTGCCAAAAATAAATTTTGCCAGAATTC
>PCSQ01000108.1:5022-5129 GCA_002772455.1 Candidatus Beckwithbacteria bacterium CG23_combo_of_CG06-09_8_20_14_all_47_9
CGCCTGGAAATCTTTATCACCATAACTGAAAATCAGCACCGCTTCAAAATGCCCGGAATAAGGCAGTAGATAATACTTAACCAAACGGTCAAGCTGTCCAGTTCGCC
>PCSQ01000142.1:0-476 GCA_002772455.1 Candidatus Beckwithbacteria bacterium CG23_combo_of_CG06-09_8_20_14_all_47_9
TTTGAGTCACATTATAAACAAAAAAATTTAGTGAACTTTGCCTTTTTTCTGGCTCCGATTCCATCAGCCCTTGTCGATTCGCCTCAACTTGTCAGAGGCAGCGCCCTTATTCCCTTTATTTGTTTATTTACCGCTATTGGAATTTATCAAAGCCTTAAAATACTGAATCATTTTATAATTTTTGTTATTCTAACTTTTGGAATCTTTTCTATAACCCATTATTATCTTCAATATTTTATAATTTACCCTTCTCAATACGACGATGTAGCTTCAAAAATTCCACCGGTTTTAGCTGAATTTTTAGTCAACAACCAAGAAATTTACGATCATTTTTATTTTTCCTATACCATTGCCAATCAGCATATCTTTACCGCTTTTTATCTTAGACTCGACCCGGCTTGGTATCAGCAAAATGTTGTTCGCCCTCAACCGGACAATCTGGGATTTAGCCATCCAACTCAAATTGGCAATAAATT
>PCSQ01000142.1:522-1013 GCA_002772455.1 Candidatus Beckwithbacteria bacterium CG23_combo_of_CG06-09_8_20_14_all_47_9
TTTAGAAAAACTGCATTTATAACCAATGAGTCTGAACCAACTTCTGCCACTATTACCATTAAAAATTTTTCTAAAGTACACGATCAGATTAAAATTTACGACATTGACCAAATCAGACAACAACTTAATATGAATCAATCACTTGAATCATATTGTAATTAAATTTTTTAATATAAATACACCCGGTAACTACCCGATTCAAACGATGGATCTTTATAATATTTAATTGATAACGTTAATATTAAGGCCGCCGGATTATCAATGTCGATTAAATCGTCCACCACTCTAAATTGGCCAAATTGATAGGCGTTGACTAAACCAACCGTGTCCGCACCGGTCCAAACGGCTTCGGTTTGAAACTTAACCGGATCAAAACGGGAATACACCGTGGGATATAAATAACCAGAGTCGGCAATACCAATCAGATAAATTTTCCCGGTAATATTTTTTGTTCGGACAAATTGAAGTGATTCTTTTAACCCTACCGGTAA
>PCSQ01000115.1:0-213 GCA_002772455.1 Candidatus Beckwithbacteria bacterium CG23_combo_of_CG06-09_8_20_14_all_47_9
GGTTTACGGCTGACCGCCATCCCGCTTAATGGCCAAGCGCCGCTAACAACACCCTTTCTTAAATTGTGTCAACAAATAAAAGAAGCCTAAGAACACCTGACAAGGTGCGACCTTGTCATCTCTCTAACAGAATTTTTTAGCAAAAATTTCTTCATATGGCTCAAAAGGAGGATGATAGGCCTGCCCAACTTATCATCCTCCATTTCAACCGGC
>PCSQ01000115.1:281-4121 GCA_002772455.1 Candidatus Beckwithbacteria bacterium CG23_combo_of_CG06-09_8_20_14_all_47_9
CCTAACTTAAAGGGCATTACTATTCGAGTCTGTCAAAAGCTGCGGTAGTGATGCTCTTTTTTATTATCTCACTTTTAAGTTCTTTGTCAATCCTATAATTATATTTTCTCAAAATCAGGCGTAGCCTGTAATAAAAGTTATAAAAATTAAGCTCTGGAAAAAACAGACATATACCCGCTCAAAGAAGAACTGTGGATAAGTGGTTTGTAGCCTAATTTTTTGGCTTCCCGGAGGCGTTTTTCAGCAAAACTGACTTGGCGGA
The DNA here is from genome assembly GCA_002772455.1 of Candidatus Beckwithbacteria bacterium CG23_combo_of_CG06-09_8_20_14_all_47_9. Taxonomy (GTDB): domain Bacteria; phylum Patescibacteriota; class Microgenomatia; order UBA1400; family CG1-02-47-37; genus CG1-02-47-37. Next base: position 544 of record PCSQ01000115.1, read on the forward strand.
TTTCGCCCAAAAGACCGACTTCGCCGAAAACGGCGGTTTTGGCGCCGACGGGTTTATTTTTGAGACTGCTGACAACGGCCAAACAAACGGCCAGGTCGGCCGCCGGCTCTTTGAGATTGAGGCCGCCGGCAACATTAACAAAGACGTCGTAACTGCCCAGGGGCAGTTTCAGACGCTTAGACAGAACCGCGGTTAATAGCGTCAGACGGCGCAGATCAATCCCGGAGCCGACGCGCCGGGGCACGGCTAACTGGCTGGGCACGACTAAAGCCTGAATTTCCACCAGCATCGGCCGGGTGCCCTCCATGACCACGGCCACACAACTGCCGGCAACGTTAGTCTGCCTCTCCTCCAGAAAAATATCCGAGGGATTAGTCACTTCGCTCAAACCCGAATCGTTCATTAAGAACACGCCGACTTCGTCAACACTACCGAAGCGGTTTTTTTGGGAGCGCAAAATCCTAAATTCATGCCGACGGTCCCCCTCCAAATACAAAACCGTATCGACCAAGTGTTCCAGAATTTTCGGCCCGGCGATAACCCCTTCTTTAGTTATATGCCCAACCAAAAAGACCACCGTACCGGTCTCTTTAGCATAATTGAGCAATCTAAAGGCACATTCCCGGATCTGCCCCACCGAACCGGCCATGCCGGTCAAATCGGTCGTGGCCATCGTCTGGATCGAATCGACGATCAACAAGCCGGGCCGGCCGGCCGAAGCAATCACTTCATCCACGTCGGTCGTGGGGAGAAAGGACAAACCCGACACCTCCGAGGTGGCAGATTTTTTCACCTCGGAGGTGAATTTCAACCTCAAAATCCTCATCTTAATCTGCTCCGGACTCTCCTCGCCGCAGACGTATAAAGTGGAAGGGTCCGACCCTTCCACTTTTAAGGCAAGCTGGGTTAATAAAGTCGATTTACCGATGCCCGGCTCGCCGGCGAGTAGCACCACGCTTCCCGGGACCAAACCGCCGCCCAAAACCCGATCAAGTTCGCCGATCCCGGATTTAACCCGGACAAATTCCTTGCCTTTAACGTCGGTAAATTTGATGGGTTGGGTTGAAGATATAGTCCCGCTGCGCCGGCGCTTCGCGGGACGCGTGGTTGAGACAGTAGTCTCCACCAGCGTATTCCACTCGCCGCAACCGTTGCAGCGGCCGGCCCATTTTAAGGCTTCGTTACCGCAGTTCTGGCAAACAAATCTGGTCGAGGTTTTCGGCATTTACTCTTTGCTGAAGCGGTACATCACATAACCGGCAATCGCCATCAGAACGAACGCCGCAATCATTAAATACGGATTAAAACCCATAAACTCATCTTCCTTTCAAATAATAAAAATAGAAAATAATGATAGCTAAACTACTAAGAATGGCTCCCCACGAATAAACATCGGTTATCGTCCAATTCATTTTCTCCCTCTCTTGGCCAATTCCAGCGAAGACCAGAAAAAAAATCCAGCCATACCCAAAGATTGTAATAATCTTAATGTAAATTCTACCGGATCACTAATTGCGCCCAAAATCGGTATAATCACTCCTGCAGAAAACCAGGCAACGCTGACATTGCCAAAAATTTCTGCTGCCTGAATTAGGATGCTTTTTGACAATCGTTTCCGCCTAACCATAAATTAAGTATAACACGACAGAGGTGGAATTTTCTATTAGCGTACAAGATTCAGCAAATCCTGGCGGGATTTGGGAGATTCGTCGTTTTCCACCGTGTAAATATAAATGTGCTTGTAGGTTTTTAAATTAGGGTGGGATTTTTTATAGCGATTGATAATTTTTAATACTGGTGCCACCTGCTCATCGGGGACCATCAGGTAAATATCGTGATCGGCATTTTTGGTGCCGGAGTGCTCACTTTCCATAATGGTAATGATCAAGTCTAAAATCATGGCCAGACGGTTCTGATCAAGGTCGCTAAAAAACGTGCCGCCCGCGCCGCCTTCAATGACAAAACGACTGGTAAACCGGCGCTGGGTCAGATTAAGCAGCGCTCCCCTGGCCACATGGGAATGCGGTTGATCAAACAACATATCCGGATTTAACCGGACCACCGCGCCATATATCCCCAAATCCTCGGCCACGGTGCCGAAAATCTGCTTTAACTCGTTTAATTTGGCATAGACGAAAGCCAAACCGAGAATTTCCTGGTCCGGCAGATCAGTGATGGCAATCTTACCGCTAGCGCGAAACACTCTTTGGATTAAGTTATCGTAATCAGTTTTAAAACCGAACCGGCCGGAGAATTTGGGAATCCGGGCCACCGAATTGACAAAGTTATTTTCCCTGAAAGTCCGGGCGACTAAATTTTTAATATACTCAACCCCGTGGGACCGCTGATAAAAATCAAAACGCAGACTACCCCAACCGCAGGCCAGATGCGGGTCTAAAACAATGTCTCCCCGGCTGATGTTTAAGATTTTTTGCAGATCTTCTTTAGTTAAATAGTCAAAGCCGCCGCCGGGGATATTGTACTCAAGGCGGACCTTGCCGGTCAAAATCGTTTGCGGGGCGCTGCGCTCGTCAATACATTCGGTTTCGACATAAACGTCAATCCCGTTATTTTCGAGAGTCCGCAAATCCGGATAACCCAAGGTATGATTGACAAACTGCCACTGGACCGCGCCGTGTTTTTTCTGGTCATGATCAATTGGTTCGACAACGGTAACAAGAACCTTATCCATTTAGTTTAGTCTTTGACCGAGTCCAGATACGCCCGGAGTTCTTTTTCGACTTTTTCCCAGTTGCCTTTTTCCTCGCGGATGGCTTTAAACACCAAGCGGAAGTCGATCAGGATGGTGTCGTCCCTGATAATCATTTTAGTATTGTCCATAATACTCCTTTATTTTTTCCAAGCTAACCAAGTAATAAAAACTGATAGTCCCAAAAACATCCAGATTAACACTTCTAAAACTTCGTTCGACATAATTTATTTTTTGCTCTTGCCAGCCAAATAATAAGTTAAAATACTGGCGGCAACAGCCATAATCCCGGCAATAAAGTAAAAACGGTATAAATTGTCAATTACCACCTGCTGATTCATATTTTACCTTTCTCGCCCATTGTAACAGCTAACAGCCAAGACACCAAGGCCATACCTAAACCAAACCTGACCAATAACCAGTTAACGGCGGTCTCGGAAGTTAATAAAGGAGTAACCACCACAGAGGCAAAAAACACTTGGGCAACATCGCGAAATATTTCTGATAAAACCCGATGCGTTGATTTTGCCATAAATCAAATATAACACTACTTATAGCCCACGGGCTTTTTAATTAATGCCAAAGACAAACTCATGCGCCGGTGCTGCGCGTCGACTTTTTCCACAAAACACTCGATCTCTTCACCGACCTTAAACTCTTTGTCTGACGGAATTTTACTGATATGGATCAGGCCGTCGATCCCTGACTGCGCAGGCAGGCCGTCGCCGATATTGACAAAAGCGCCGAAAGCGGCCAATCGGGTAATCCTGCCTTTGACTTTTTTGCCCTCGGGATATTTTTTGACCAGCTCCAGCCAAGGGTCGGCCAAAAGCTGTTTGACGGACAAATGCAGGCGGGTGCTTTTGAC
>PCSQ01000115.1:4159-5009 GCA_002772455.1 Candidatus Beckwithbacteria bacterium CG23_combo_of_CG06-09_8_20_14_all_47_9
CCTTGTAGTGATTGGCCGGATTGTCCACTTTTTCCCAGGAAATTTCGCTGATATGGACCAGGCCTTCGAGGAATAAATCTTTAGTCGCGCCCGCCTTCGCCGGGGCTTCGGCGGGTAAATCGGCGCGGACAAAAACCCCGAACGGCATGATGCCGGAAACGACGCCGGCAAGAACATCGCCGGGTTTGACTTTCTTCAGGGCTTCGGCCTGGTGGGCCAGGGCGGCTTTTTCGGAAACGGCTTTTTCGGAAAAGATCAGCCGGTTGTTTTTGCGGTTGACCTCGATGACTTTGACGTCGAAACTCTGGTTTTGCAATTCTTCCAAACGGCCTAAGTATTGGCGGCCGAATTGCGAGGCCGGGACAAAACCGCGGACGGCGGCGACTTTAACAATAATGCCGCCTTTGTTAATTTCCAGACCCTTGACCCGGACAGCTTCACCGGTTTTTAAGAGTTCGTCAAAATATTCCCAGCGCTTGTTGAGCAGGGTTTGTTTTAAGGAAAGCAGGATCTGGCCGCGCTCGTTTTCCGGGTTATAAATGTAGGCTTCGATCCCGTCGCCGATTTTGAGGCCGGAAAGCATTTCCCGGGACAGTTCCAGTTCTTTATCGGTCACAATCCCTTCGGTTTTGGCGCCGATATCGATCGTCACCAGCCGCGCGTTGATATCGGTGACAATACCTTTAACCTTTTGGCCGCGCTTGAGGCCGCGCAGAGCATAGCCGGTTTTTTTGAGCAGGGCGTCCATGGTCGTAGGAACCGTTCCTACGGTTTTCTTGGCTGAAGTTTTCTTTACTTTTGCGGGTTTAGATTTAATCGGTTTTGTCGGCATTTCATAATTCCCCTTTCA
>PCSQ01000062.1:0-2889 GCA_002772455.1 Candidatus Beckwithbacteria bacterium CG23_combo_of_CG06-09_8_20_14_all_47_9
GACGCCGACCACCCGGCATCCGCCGGGTAAACTTTCAAAGATTTTCTTAATCTCGCTGATCTGGTTAACTTTCGCCGGAATTTTCATTCCTGCTATTTTAACACTACGCTTCCTGTCCCGCCTCGGCTTCTTTCACCCGGATCGAAAAACCCAGCAGGTCCCGCCGGCCGATAATCATCAACCGCTTTAACTTCGACCGGTCGGAAACCGAAACCGCGGTTTTAATTTTCCGGCCTTTCAAATAAAACGTCAGGCCGATAACTTTACGCTCTTCCCGCCCCAATGCCCCGCGCCAATAGCCGCTCCACAGCAAGTTTTCCGGGTCCAGCAGTCCCAATTTTTTGGCCAGGGCTTCGTCGATCGAAGTCCTAAACGCGCCGGTATCCAACTTGGCCTTGACTAAATGCCTTTCGCCGGTGATATCCGCCACTTCCACTTCTTCAAAAATCCCCACCCGGACAATGCTTTCTTCTTCCCGGGCCGAGAATAACTGCTTGCCGATCTCGATCCCCTGCTTGACGGTTTTTACCTGTAGGCCTTCAACCCGCTTGAGCCGGAACAGTAATCCGGCTTTATTAGCCAGCTGGATTTTCAAGCCGGGTTGAGCGTTGATTTCCAACACCATCGGCGTTGATTTTAACTTGCCGGTTTTAGTCATCCGCGGCTGCAAAGCAATATCCACCCGGCAGTAGCCTAAACCGCAAGCCTGGGCAGTAAACCCGGCTAACTCCAACACCTCGTCCCAGCGGGGAATGGTAATCCCGGCCAGTTTGCGCCGCGTTTGGGGGAAAAACTTGATTTCCTCGGTGTACCGGACAGCGCTGGTCGTCACCCCGGAGGCAATATCAATGCCGCAGGCAATCGCTCCCTGAAACATATTGGCCTTGCCGTGCGATTCCCGGGTCGGCAGGCGTAAAAACGCCATCACCGGCACCCGGTTAAACACCAGCACGCCGATGTCCGGCGTTCCCTGGCAGGAAATGGCGGCAAACCGGGGGTGGACCCGAACCCGTTCTTCAATAAACGCCCGGTCGGACAGATCGAGCATCGAGTACCGGCCGGCCAAAATGTCTAAAATGTGCAAACGCAAATCGTTATCCGTCAGCTTGGTGCCGTCAACCGCCAGCCAGCCGTCAGGTTCTTTCTTCTCTATGACCAAAATCCCCTCGCCGCCCAACCCCTGGCTGGGCTTGATCACAAAACTATCCGGCAGTTTACTTAAGTCAAAATTTTCCACCCCGCCCTCGCTCTTAAACTGTTTATAAAGTTTGGGGACGGCCAGTTTCGCTTGTTTCAATACCCGCTTGGTTAATAATTTTTCATCGGCAATCCGCTTGGCTTTTTTGCAGTTGTACCGCCCCTGAAACAAAAAATTCCGGGCATTCATGCCTAAAATATCATTCAGTTTGGTCATTACTTAAGTAGTTTTTTAAACTTGACGTATTCCAGCGCCCGCAAGCCCACGTACTTGCCCACAAACCAGTCAAACCCCGCTACCAGCAGTAAAAACAATTCCGGATTCAGCAGCACAAATTTTTGCAGCCCGTCCAGCCGTAACAGCCAGGCGGTCGCCACTGCCAAAATCAGGGTCTGGCCGATGATATTAACCGCCTCGTGCCGGCTCTTGCCGGTCTGCACCTCGATAAAATTCTCGGCCAACAGCATCAAAATCAAAATCGGAAAAATCGAAGCGGCGGACAAACTGCTCAAAACCTCAACATTAACCGCGGCCAATAGCACTGCCAGCACTCCCGCCGATACAAACCACATCAGCAAAGCCATGCGCGGCAAATACTGCAGCTTCAGTCTTTGGGTAATCAGCCGGGCTAAATTGGCCGTCACCCAAATGGCCGCCAGCAGTATCAGCCCCACCCGGATCCCGGTTGCCAAAAAAGATACCGCCAGCATCGCCGGCACAAAAATGCCGAAGCCCTGAAAACCCAGCAAGTGCCGGGCGGCGGCAATCAAACCGGCTACCAGCGGAAACAGCAGGACCAGAACAATCGTATTGGCCGAAACGCCTTGGTCCACGGCCTGGCGGATGGATAATTGCAGCCAGTTGTTCCAGTTTAAACTGCCCGGCTCTTTGGCTTGCAGATAACCCGCCAGCTTATCTTTAACCGGCGAGGTCCGCTCGGTAATGTCCTGGTCCTGGGCCTGGGTAATCGCCGCCGGCGTCGCCACTTCAGCGGCCGGGGTGGCCTCCTGGGCTTTTACCGGCGCCGCAATAAATATCAATAATGAAATCGCCAGGAAGAAATACCTCATGATTGCTATTATACCAATTAGCCTATTGAAGCGCCGCGTCAATCAAAGCCTTAAAAGCCGCCAGCGGCTGGGCGCCGACCAAGGGCTGGCCGTTAACGTAAAACGTCGGCGTGCCGTTGGCGCCGATTTTGGTTGCCAAGGCCAAATCGGCATCGACCGCGTCTTTATACTTGCCGCCGGTTAAACACTGGTCAAAAGCCGCCCCGTTTAAACCCAGGGTTTTGGCATAGCCGGAAAACACGGTTTTAGCGGTCGCCGATTCTCCCCAGGCAATTTGGGTTTCAAACAACTGATCATGCATGGCTTTGTATTTATTCTGATCGCCGGCACACCGGGCGGCCTCGGCCGCCAAATGGGCATTTTGGTGGAAAGACAGCGGCAGGTCCCGTATCACCCAGCGGACTTTGCCGGTTTTAATGTACTCGCTTTGCAGCTGGTCTTCTGTCTGGTCAAAATGGCGTTTGCAGAACGGGCACTGGTAGTCGGTAAACTCGACCAAGGTGACTTGGGCCTTCTCGTCGCCCTCGCTGTAAACCGGATCGGCTAAAACTTCCTGCCACTGCTCATCCGATAAAGGCCCTTCTTCAGGCTGTGGCGACGCGGCCTCCTGGGTCGGCTGAT
>PCSQ01000062.1:2900-7851 GCA_002772455.1 Candidatus Beckwithbacteria bacterium CG23_combo_of_CG06-09_8_20_14_all_47_9
TCCACATCGACCCGATGGCAAAAGCCGCTCCGACCAAAAAAATGGTCAGAATAATTTGAACAATATTGACGGCCGGCTTTTTGGAATTTTTTTCTGTCATAGTTTATCCACCACAAGTAGCAAATTTAAGTAATCGTGTCAAGTATCTATCTCCCCAATAGCTTCATCGCCTGCACCACCCGGCCGACGGCCAGGATATAGGCGGCCATGCGGGGAGTTACCTTTTTCTCCTGATAAATTGCCCAAACTTCGGCAAAAGACCGGTCCATAATCTTTTTGAGTTTCGCCCAGACTTCTTCTTTTCCCCAATAATAGCCCATATTATTCTGGACCCACTCAAAATAAGACACGGTTACCCCGCCGGCGTTACACAACACATCGGGTAAAGACACAATCCCGCGCTTAAACAGAATTTCGTCCGCTTCCGGCGTCACCGGCCCATTGGCCATCTCAATAATATATTTAGCCTTAATTTTCGCGGCATTCTCTTTGGTAATCATGTTTTCCAGGGCCGCCGGCACCAGCACGTCGACCGGCAATTCCAATAGTTGGTCATTGGTAATCTTTTTCCCCTTATACTCGCCGCCTTTAGAGTTTGACCAGGCCACTATCTGGTACCCGGCTTTCTTGGCAAACTCGATGAACCAATAACCGACGTTGCCCACCCCCTGAACGGCAATCGTGGTCTTTTTTGGAAGGGTCGGACCCTTCCATTTACGCCTTAAACTCTCCAAAATATAAAACCCGCCCAAACCGGTCGCTTCGGTCCGGCCTTGCGACCCGCCCAGTTCCAAGGGCTTGCCGGTAATCATGGCCGGTTCCTGGTGGCCGACTAAAGTTTGATATTCATCCACCACCCAAGCCATAATCTGCCCGGTAGTGTTAACATCCGGCGCCGGCACGTCAATCCACGCTCCAAAAACCTGATAAAATGCCCGCATATACGCCCGAGATAATCTTTCCAGTTCACCGGTCGATAAAGTTTTCGGATCCACGACAATCCCGCCTTTAGAGCCGCCGTAAGGAATACCCACAGTCGAACATTTCCAGGTCATCCAGGCAGATAAGGCTTTTACTTCTGATTCCGAAACATTTTGATGAAAACGAATCCCGCCCTTATATGGCCCTTTGGCATTATTAAACTGCGACCGGAAAGCCTTAAAAATCCGCGTTTTACCGTTATCCATTTTTATTTTCAAATCCGCTTTCAACACCCGGTCCGGAGTTTTAATTTTTGCCAGTGTTTTTTTATCGATATCCAAATACTTGGCCACATTGTCAATCTGTTTCCGGGCATTTTCAAACGGATCATTTAACATAACGGTCTCCTTTATTTAATATTTTCCAGCCATTTTTCGGCGTCGAGAGCGGCCATGCACCCCATCCCGGCGGCAGTAATCGCCTGCTTGTAGCGATGATCGACGACGTCACCGGCGGCAAACACTCCGGCCACTCCGGTCATAGTCGGATAGTCTTTATTCAGACCGGTAATAATGTAACCTTTAAAATCCAAGTCAATCTGACTTTTAAAAATCCCGGTGGCCGGCTGATGACCGATGGCTAAAAACACGCCGTCGGTGGTTAGTTTTTCACCGTTGGTAAATTCTACAGCTTCGACTTTTTGACCGCCCAAAATTTGTTTCACTTGGGTATTCCAGAAAATTTTAATTCTGGGGTGCTTCATCACTCGTTCGGCCATGATTTTCGACGCCCGCAAAGAGTCGCGGCGCACCACTAAATACACTTGTTTAGCAAACTTGATCAGGGCCAAACTGTCCTCGCAGGCGGCATCGCCGCCGCCCGCCACCACCGCGATTTTTTCCTTATAAAACGGCGCGTCGCAAACCGCGCAGGTGGCCACGCCCCGGCCCAGCAGTTCTTTCTCTCCGGGAACACCCAGCATCAGGCTCGAGGCGCCGGTAGTAATAATGACCGCCTCGGCCTGATAATCATCAATCGTAAACGGCCGTTTCGAAAAATCGACCTTTACCACATTTTTATCGATAATTTCCGCCCCGAATTTTTGGGCTTGCTCGCGCATTTCCCGCATCAACTCCGGTCCCATTATCCCCGTCTTACTCCCCGGCCAATTTTCCACTACGGTTGTATTCATCAGTTGGCCGCCATGAATTTCCCCGGCCAAAATCAACGGCTCCAGCTTAGCCCGGGCGGCATAAATCCCGGCCGTATATCCCGCCGGCCCGGAACCGATAATGATTAATTTTCTCACTACTCTCCTAGAACCTTTTTAATTAATTTTAGATACCCTTCTTCTCCCCCAAACCCGCTCATCCGTTCCACCTCTTTACCGTCTTTAAAAAAGATCACGGTCGGGATGCTCATCACCCCGAACTTGCCGGCGGTTGCCTGGTTGGCATCAACATCAATCTTGCCAATCACCAGTTTATCTTTGTATTCCTCGGCTAATTTATCGACCACCGGTCCGGCCAGTTTGCACGGCCCGCACCACTCGGCAAAAAAATCGACCATTACCGGTAATTTGTTTTTCAGGACTTTGGCCTCAAAATCCTGATCACTAAACTGCACTGCCGGCATATATTTCTCCTTTAACTTTTAAATAATCGTTTTAAAACTTGTTCCAGTTTAATCTTTTGCGGTTTATTTGTCACCAGCTGGCAGGCTTCGGCTTTAAGCATCTCCCGGCCGATCCGGTTCAACGCCTCTTTAGCCGCGGCCAACTGCTGGACAATCGCTAAACACGGTTTTTCGTCGTAGTACATTCGTTCCACGGCTACAACCTGCCCCTTGGCCCGGACCAACGCTTTAGCAATTTTATCCATACTGCCCCCCAGTATAGCAAAATTTATCTCCTTGTCAATATGTCAAACTCATTCACGAGAAACCGTAACTCCTTGCCCACGCCGATAACTGATATGACTCCTGCTGAAACCTGCCTCTGACCAACCAAATCTACGTGGTTTACCCCAAGCAGGTACGGTAAAATCGTTAGTTTTTGGTTGTAAAAGATAGCCGGTAATTATCTTTTCAGCAGCGCCGATAAATTTTCCTGTACCGTCCCCACCAGTTTTTTTCCTCCAGGCTCGCACAGGAACAATCCACCATTCAGCTTTTTCCGGGGCCTCAATTCCTCCACTTTTATATCCCCCGCTAATCACAAACTTTTTTCCATCAACCTCTACCTTGTCTCCGCGTAACAACATTTCCGAACCCAACATTTTTTTAAATCTAGCATATTAAGCGGTTGATCTAATCTAACCCATTTACCAACGATTAATCCTGGTTCTGCCGCTTCTGCTTTTGTCTCAACCATATCACTCTATCACCGTACCGGTAAAGTCTTTACCGTCTAAAATTTTGGCTAAATTAGCAAAATCATGGCCGTTGGCAATGATCACTTTCAGGCCGATCTTTTTTCCCAACTGCGCGGCAATCGGGTCAAACGGCGAGTTCATCCCCGGCCGCCACGCTTTCCCCACCAAACCGGTCAGCTCATCCCAGCCCATTTTATCAATCGGCCGGGCGTCTTTATGTTTATTCGGATCTTTGTCATATACCTGGTCAATGTTGGACAGGTTAATCACGGTGTTGATGTGATAATCATTGGCCAGCAAAGCGGCATCGTAATCGGTCGACCAGCCCGGTTTCCAGCCGCCGCAGATGACGATCGGATAGTTGACGGCGTTTTTATCCACCATGTCAAAGTGTTTCAAAATCCAGGGGTAGGCCACATCCCGGAAAATCGTCCGGAATAAATGGGCGTTTAACCGGGTGGCATGGATTCCCAGCCAATCCAGGTCTTCATCAGTTAAATCGTGCCCGGCCGCTTTTTTAGCCGCGTCGCGGTACTGCCGGGCGGTGTAGCCGCCGCCGACGACTAAAAAAAATCGCCTCTTTTTGGCGATTTCTTTTCTGATAAACGTTTCAAAATTGTGCAGGTACGGAATGTCGATTTTATTATCTTCCCCGTTCGGGGCAAACACCGACCCGCCAACGGATAGGACAAAGCTATTTTTAGGTGTAGTTAAAATCATCAAGATTTATTCTAACACACTACTGAATATCTTAACGGTAATTACCATTGCTCCCTTGCCGCAATTATTTTCGCAGCCGTATTTGCGGCCTCATGATCGGCCGCAAATTTAGCATCGGCCGCCCTATCCCATTCGGGCGTGCCGGCTTTAATTCCCGGTGAGTGCTTGATCGAAGACAGATTCAATAAAACATCTATGTTTATTTCTGCCGGAGGAACTATCCCTGCTTGCTGATCTACCCAACATTGACGATCGCCATCGGACCAAGTAGAAAAAATGTCATCACCCCCTGTATTCTCTGTATCCGGTTTAGCCTCTACTGGAACAATCTTTGTTTTAGGTTTATCAACCTCTCCCAAACCTATATCGGCAGAGTAATTTTTCAAAACTCCTATCCCCGCGGCAACACCCCAAATTGCGCCAGCGGAAATAACTATTCCAACACAGACCGGCAGCACGTATCCGTCATAATCTACCGGCGGTGCCCCTGGCTCCACTCCGGGGATTACGCCGTCCGGAGACGCTATTCCTGGCGGTATTTCCGGCAAAACTGCTTCGGTCGGAACTGCCGGTATTATTCCCGGATCAGGCAGTTGACCTGCCAGTCCGGCGTTTACTTCCAGTACCCGGGCAAGCTCTGCCGGCTGCGGCGAAACACCGCAGACATCAATTACATCCGGATCGGCCGCTAAATTAATGTTAAAAAATTGTTCGGATTCTGCCGAATCCCCCAATGCTTCCAGCATTTGAAAATTGGCATCGCCAGGATCACACGATGCCTGACTAGCGCCTATTGCCTGTAAAACTCCACTGCTATCGACTATCCATCCATCCATTTTGTAAACGCTCATCCATTGTTCCCAAGTGCCATGTCCAATTTCACAGGCTAAGTTATAACACAAATCATTTGCTTGAGCTAAAACATCTTGCGCGGCCAT
>PCSQ01000052.1:0-16069 GCA_002772455.1 Candidatus Beckwithbacteria bacterium CG23_combo_of_CG06-09_8_20_14_all_47_9
ATTTTAGGCGTAATTTGAGATACTTTGGCGGTAAACGCGCCTTTAAAGATGTAGGGAAAACACAATAAATTATTAACTTGATTAGGGTAATCGCTCCGGCCGGTGGCGACGATGGCCTCGGGAACGGTTTTTTTGGCCAAAGCGTAGCTGATTTCCGGATCGGGATTAGCCATGGCAAAGACAATCGGTTGGCTGGACATCGAGCGGATCATGACCGGGGTCAGTAAATTTGGCCGGGAAACGCCGATAAAAACATCTGAATTAATAATTGTTTGTTTCAAATTAAGGGTTGTTACAGATCGGGCCAGTTTTCGCTTGTATTGATTAAGGTTCCGGCGGTCGGCGGTAATTAAACCCTGACTGTCGAAAACAAATAAATTTTGCAATTTCAAGCCAAGGGTAAGGAGCATATTGGCAACAGCAATACCGGCGGCCCCGGCGCCGGAAAGAACCAGTTTAATCGAGTCGATTTTTTTACCGGTAATTTTTAAGGCGTTAGTTAAACCGGCGGCAACGACGATGGCCGTGCCGTGTTGATCGTCATGGAAAACGGGGATTGATAACCGCTTGATCAGCTGTTCCTCGACGTAAAAACACTCCGGCGCCTTGATATCTTCAAGATTGATGGCGCCGAAACTGGGAGAAATAGCCGTAATTATTTCAACTAATTTTTTCGGATCGGTTTCATTGATTTCAATATCCACAGCGTCCAGGCCGGCGAACCGTTTAAATAAAGCCGCTTTCCCCTCCATGACCGGTTTAGCCGCCAATGGGCCAATGTTGCCCAAACCCAGAACGGCGGTGCCGTTGGTGATTACTGCCACCAGGTGGCCTTTATTGGTGTAATCAAAGACTTTATCGGGGTCAACGGCAATTTGCCGGCTGGGCTCGGCCACCCCGGGAGTGTAGGCCAAAGATAGGTCTTTGACGGATTTTAAGGGTTTGGTAAGAGCGGTGCCGATTTTTCCTTGAGGTAAGCGGCGGTGATATTCCAGCGAATCCATGTTTTTACATTATACGCTTTCAGGAAAAGTTGGGGTTGACACGTATGTGAAAAGAGTTGAAAATGGATCAAAGTGGTGAAAAGTGGTGAATATATGCTCATTGGTCAGTATCAAACTAAGATAAATGCCAAAGGCCGGGCGGCGCTGCCGGCCAAGTTTAAACGCAGTTTGGGTAACCGGATTATCATTACTGCCGGGTACGAGCAGTCATTAATGGTGGTGGCCCAAAAAGATTGGCAGGGAGAAATTGACCGGGTAACCGGCCAGAGTTCAACCTTAGGCTTGACCCGGGAAACCGACCGGTTTTTGCTGGGCAGTGCTTATGAAATCGAGCTCGACAGCCAGGGGCGGTTCATTATTCCGAAATATTTGCGCCAGTATGCCGGCTTGACGGCAGAAATTGTGTTTGTGGGCGTGGGAAAGCGGGCAGAGATTTGGAGCCAGGCTAAATGGGATAAATATAGCCAATACTTAAACCAAAGAGTCAAAGAGCTGGGAGAGAAATTAAATGCATAAATCGGTGCTTTTACCTGAAGTGATTGACAGCCTGAAGGTTAGATTAGGGAAGGTTTACCTTGATTGTACCCTCGGTTCGGGCGGCCATAGCCGGGAAATTGTCGAAAAAGGCGGCCGGGTTTACGGCTTGGACGTTGACCCGGAAGCGCTCAAACGGGTTGAATCAATGAACTTGATTACCAAGCAGGCCAATTTTAAAGATTTAAAGGCAGTAGCCTATGAATGGGGTTTGACCGAGGTGGGCGGAATCCTTTTGGATTTGGGTTTATCGACCGAACAGATTGAGACTGACGGCCGGGGTTTTTCCTGGCAGACAGACGGACCGCTGGATATGCGCGCCGACCCGAGCCTGAAAGTGACCGCGGCTGACTTGATTAATGGTTTGGGTGAGGGTGAGCTCGTTAAGCTGTTTAAAATTTATGGCGAAGAGCCGCAAGCTAAAAGTCTTGCTAAAGCGATCGTGAAAGCCCGGCCGTTCAAGACTACAGGCGAGTTGGTTCGGGCAATCGAGGCGATTAAGTATCCGGTGCGCCGCCATCATCCGGCCACTTTGGTATTTCAAGCCTTAAGAATAGCTGTCAATGATGAACTGAATAATTTGAAAGCGGTTCTGCCCCAGGCGGTCGAGCTACTCGAGCCGGGCGGGAGACTGGCAGTTTTGAGTTTTCATTCACTGGAGGACAGAATCGTCAAGAACTTTATGAGAGACGAATCAAATTTAAAAATAGTTTTAAAAAAGCCGGTAATCTCGGACCGGCCGCACGCGGTTTTAAGAGTGGGGGAGAAGTTATGACGGCCCAGCAACAAAAACAATTTAATTTGAATATCTTAAAAAAATGCCGTTTTAGCTTTTTTTTGAGCTTGGTTTTAGTTTTAACTTTGGCTTTGGCTAAGCTGATCCTGGTTAATCGTTCGGCTACCTGGGGCCGGCAGTTGGAAGCGATCGAGGCCGAGACACTGGCGGTTAAGACGGAGACAGACCAGCTGAATCTGCAGTTGAACCAGCAGGGCGGCAGGCTAACCGAGCTTAAAGAAAAAGCTTTAAGCCTGGGATATGTGGAAAAACCCCAATATTGGTATTTGCCTGCGGGAGACAGCGTCGCCCAGAAATTGCCATGAATTGGCGCCTGCGGCTGAAGCTGTTGAGCGGGTTTTTTGCGCTGTTATTTTTCCTGCTGTTATCGAAACTGTTTTATTGGCAGGTGCTGGCCCGGGAGAGTTTGAGCCAAATTGCTTTAAGCCAGCAGCAGTCGACGTTGTCCGTGCCGGCCAAACGGGGGGAAATTTTTTTGGCTGACGGTTCGGCTTTGGCGGCGAACCAGCCTGGTTGGCTGGCTTACCTGATCCGGCGGCCGGACCAGGAGCTTAAGCCATTGGCTGAAAAACTGGCGCCGATTTTATACCCGGAAGCGACCGACAGCGCCGCGCTGAATTCTTTGGCGGCAAAGCTGGATCAACCGGAATGGCAATGGCTGACTTTGGCTAAAAAACTGACCCAGGCGCAAAAATTGGCCCTGGACGGTTTAGATTTGGACAATTTGTGGTTTGAGCCGACCCAAGGCCGGTTTTATCCCGAAGCGTCGATGGCCGCCCATTTTTTGGGCTTTGTCGGTTCAGACAGCCAGGGCAATGATCAAGGTTATTACGGTTTGGAAGGTTATTACCACCTGGAATTATCCGGCCGGCCGGGGATTATTAAGCAGGATCAGGATGCTTTAAACCAGCCGATTTTAAGCGGCGATTATCTGGTCCAGGAGAAAAAAGACGGCCGGACCCTGCAGTTGTCCGTTAATAAAAGCCTGCAGTTTTTAGTAGAGACTAAACTCAAAACGGCCTTAGAGCGTTACGGCGCTAAAGCCGGCTCGGTCACGGTGATGGATCCGGGTACCGGGGCGATTCTGGCTATGGCCTCTTTGCCGGCCTATGATCCGGTCAAATATCCGGAATTTTCCCCGAACTTATTTACTAACCCGGCGGTGGCCGATGCCTTTGAGCCGGGGTCAATTTTTAAAGTGCTGGTGATGGCCGCGGCCATCGATAGCGAAGCGGTCAAGCCGGAAACAAGCTGCGATATTTGTGACGGACCGGTCAAGATCGATAAATACACTATCAATACCTGGAATAATGAATATTACCCGGACTCCACGATCAACGATATTCTAGTGCACTCGGATAATGTCGGCATGGTTTTTGTCGGTCAAAAGCTGGGTCTGGATAAGTTTTTAGATTATTTCAACCGTTTCGGTTTTGAGGAAAAAACCGGTATTGATTTACAGGACGAAGCCCTGCCGGCAATAAAAAGCGATTCGAAATGGACATATGTTGATTTGGCTACTGCCAGTTTTGGCCAGGGATTTTTAGCCACCGGGATTCAGCTATTAACGGCGGTATCGGCAATTGCCAACGGCGGCGAATTGGTTCAGCCGCGTTTGGTTGAAAAAATTATCAGCGAGGATCGGACCCTGCCGCTGCCGGTTAAGTTGAAGCGCCGGGTTATTAGGCCGGAAACAGCCGTGATAGTAAGAGATATGATGGTGGCCGCTGTCCAAGCCGGCGAGGCCAAATGGGCGGCAGTCAAAGGCTATAAAATTGCCGGTAAGACCGGTACGGCCCAGGTAGCGGCTGGCGGCCGGTACGAGGAAGAAAAAACCAACGCCAGCTTTATCGGTTTTGCTCCGGCGGACAAACCTAAATTTGCCATGCTGGTGACTTTAAAAGAGCCGTCGACTTCCCCGTGGGCGTCGGAAACGGCGGCACCGCTATGGTTTTCAATTGCCCAGGATTTGCTAAACCATTTTAATGTCATCCCGATGGAGTAAAATAGACTAATGGGTTTAGTGAAACAATGGCTGATTAATCATTTTTGGCATTTACCGAGTGCGGTGTTAGCGAGTCTGGTTTATGGTTTCCCCGCCAGAAAGTTAAAAATTATCGGCGTGACCGGGACTTCCGGTAAAACTTCCACCAGCCATTTAATTGACCATATTTTAAAGAAGAGCGGCTATAAGACAGCTTTATTATCGACAGTTTCTGTTCCCGGTTTGCATGTAACTAATCCAGAACCATTTATTCTGCAGAAAATACTGCGTCAGATTAAAAATAAACAGGTTGATTATGTAGTTTTGGAAGTCACTTCACATGGTTTGGACCAGTTTAGGAATTGGGGAACCCCCTTTGTTTACGGGGTAATTACTAATATTACTCATGAGCATTTGGATTATCACCGGACGATGGAAGGTTATGCCCGCGCAAAAATTAAATTGATCAGTCAGAGCCAAGTGGCTGTTTTAAATCCTAATGACCAATTTTTTAAGTTAGCTAAACAGGCTGTCAAAGGGAAAATTCTGACTTTTTCCGATCAGCCGGATTTTTTTGCCGCCAATATTAACGCGGCGACGGCCGTAGCCTGGGATTTGGGTATAAAAGCAGCCAGTATTAAGGCGGCTTTAGCCAGTTTTCCCGGGGTGACTGGCCGGATGGAGATGGTCTTGGAAAAACCGTTTAAGATTTATATTGATTTTGCCCACAAGCCCGATGCTTTGGAAAAGGCGCTGCTTTGGCTGCGCCCTAAAACTAAAGGCCGTCTCGTTGCGGTTTTTGGCTGTGCCGGTTTAAGGGATCGGACTAAGCGGCCGATTATGGGCGGGATTGCCGGCCGGTTGGCGGATATCACCATTCTGACTGCCGAAGATCCGCGGACAGAAAAAGCGAATGAGATTATTGATCAGATTGCCGCCGGGTTTAAAGCCCGCAAAAAACTTTACCGGGAACCGGACCGGCAAAAAGCGATTAATTTAGCCATTAAATTGGCCCGGCCGGGGGACGTGGTTGCTTGTTTCGGCAAGTCCCACGAAAAATCAATGTGTTTTGGTACAATAGAGTATCCCTGGTCGGAACATCAGGCAGTCAGAAAGGCGTTGGCGTTATGCAACTACTAGTTTTAGCCGCCGGTGAGGGCAAGCGGATTAAACCAATTGTTACCAGCAAACCTTTGTTGCCGTTTATGGGCCAGACTTTATTGGAGCGGGTGATTGATTCAGCCTCGGTTTTGAAACCTGATCAGATAACTATCGTGGTTAATCCGAAAGATAAAGCGGCAGTCGCTAAACTTTTTCCCAAAGCCAAAGTGGTGATCCAGGAAAAAGCTACCGGCATGGCCGGAGCAGTCGAGGCTGCAGGGACTGTCCTTGCAGGATCCATAGTCGTAATTGACGGGGATGACTTGATTGACCTAAAAATTATTAAAAATTTTAAAGAACAGATCAACAAGACTCCAAATAGAGTTGTTTTAACCGGAATCAAGAGCAATTTAACCGGTGGTTATTTTGACCTTCAGGGAGAGTCCCTGAAGGTAATGGAAAAACCCAAGGTGCGGCCGAGCCAGTGGGCCAAAATTGTCCTGGACTATTTTCCGAAAATTGAAGATTTTACGGTGAAGCTGAAAGACGATTATGAGGCTGGTTTGAATCAGCTGGAAAACTCTGTCTTAGTTAAAGCCGAGGGGAATTTTTACCAGCTGAAATTTCCCTGGCAGATATTGGATCTGACTGCCGGATTGCTCACCGGGAAAAATTTGATTGATAAGACCGCTAAAGTCATGGCCGGAACCGAAATAATCAATTCATATTTGGGCCAGGGAGTGGTGGTTGGCCAAAACTGTTTGATCCGCGATTCGATTATCGAAGCGGGTTGTGTAATTGGTTTCGGCACGGAAATTGCCAGAAGTTATGTGGGGCCGAAAAATTGGTTTCACCGCAATTATATCGGCGATTCGGTGATCGAGGGCGAATCGAATTTCGGCGCCGGGGCGGTTTTGGCTAATTTCCGCTTTGATCATAAAACTATCGGCGGATCCGGCCGGGAAAAATTCGGCGCCGTCATCGGCCGGGGCGCCCAGGTAGGCGTTAACGCTTCAGTTATGCCCGGAGCGATGATTGACAGCGGCGGCCTGGTTTGGCCGGGGACAGTGCGGCAATGAACTGGTTTAAAGCCAAAACAATCCATTTTACCGGCATTAAAGGGGTGGGGATGGCGGCGCTGACCGGGATTGCTTTAGACCAAAAAAAAATTGTTTCCGGCAGTGATACTGCCGAAGTTTTTCCGACCGACGCTTGGCTCAAAACCACTAAGGCTAAAATCAAAATCGGGTTTGAGGCGGCCCATCTGCCGAAAAATTGTGACTTACTGGTTTATACCGGTGCCCACCAGGGATTAAGTAATCCGGAAGTGCTGGCGGCCAAAAAGCGGGGAATAGCGACCTTGAATTACGCTCAAGCTTTGGCCCAGGTCAGCCAAAGAAAGACTTTATTGGCCACGTCCGGGGTCGGCGGTAAATCAACCACGGCTTCGCTTTTAGCCACAATTTTGGAAAGCGCCGGCGCCAAACCGAGTTGGGCGATCGGCGTGGGCGGCTTAGCGCCTTTAGGCCAGCCGGGATGCTGGCGGAATGCCGGCCAGTATCTAGTCGCGGAAACCGACGAGTTTGTGGCCGATCCGTCCGGAGATTTGACCCCAAAATTTCACTATTTAAATCCGGCGGTAGCCATTATTACCAATCTTGAGCACGACCATCCGGATATTTACCCGACACTTAACGATGTTTACGCCAGTTTTACTGCTTTTGCCAAGCGGGTGGTGCCGGATGGGATTGTGATTGTTAACATCGACAATCCTCATATTCAGGCTTGGGTAAAAACCTTGGATCGGCCTGACTGCGCAGGCAGGCCGGTTTTAACTTATGGCTTTTCTCCCCGGGCCGACTGGCAAATCAGCGCCAGTCACACGGCCATGGAAAAGCAGATATTCAGTTTGCGTTATCAGAGAATGGACTACAAAGATTTAGTTTTAAACCTGCCCGGCCATTACAATTTGCTAAACGCCGCCGCCGCTTTTGCCGCCGCTCATTACTTGGGTTTTGACCCGGAAAAGTTAAAATTGGGGCTTAAGCTATTTACCGGCACCAAGCGCCGGTTTGAGCTGGTAGCCGATATTAACCAGATCCGTTTGTATGACGACTATGCTCACCACCCGTTGGAGATTCAAGCAGTTTTGGCCGCCGCCAGAGATTGGCTCCCAAGACGGCGACTGGTAGTTATTTTCCAATCCCATACATATTCCCGGACCAAGGCTTTGCTGCCCCAGTTTGTGAGTAGTTTGGCAGCCGCCGATGTAATTTTAATTAACGATATTTTTGGCTCGGCCCGGGAAACGGAAACTTTGGGAATTTCCGGGCAAATACTGGCCAATTTGATCAAAGCCAAACACCGGCAAACATTTTATGCTCCGGGACAAGCGGCGACTTTGACCAGGTTGAAAATCCTGCTGCAACCTAATGACGTGGTGCTGACTTTGGGGGCGGGCAATAATTGGCTGTGGCATAAGGAGATAATTAAACTGCTGCGGTCCAGATGAAAATTCTAAATAATATTTCTTTGGTCCAGTATTCGACTTTCAGAATCGGCGGTTCGGCCGAGTATTTTATTGAGGTTAAGAACCAAGCGGAGTTGATCGAGGCGGTGGCTTGGGCCAAAGCCAGGCGACTGCCGATTTATATTTTAGGAAATGGCAGTAATACCTTAATTGCGGACGCCGGGATTAAGGGTTTGGTAATCAGAAATTTAACCGGCGAGATTAAAGTTTTAGATTCAATTCAAGCTTTTAGCAATAAAAAAATCCCGCCCAGATTTCAGTTAGTCGAGCCGGATCCGGAATTAACTAACTTAACTTATGATGAGAGTCAATTCCCGCCGGTGTTAGTTACTTTGGACAGCGGCGTCTATCTGCCCAAAGCGATTTTTCAGCTGATTGCCCAGGGAATTACCGGTTTGGAATGGTTTGCCGGAATCCCGGCTACGGCCGGCGGGGCCACGTACATTAATCTGCACGGGGCCAATAAATTTTGGTCGGACTATTTGATCGAAGCGGAAATTTTAGATCCGGCCGGACAGATAAAAACAACAGCGGCTGACGATTTTCATTATGATTACGACCAGTCAGTTTTGAAAGATTCCGGTGATTTGGTTTTGGCAGTGACGCTGCGGCTGCGGCGCGGGCCGAAAGAGCAGGCGTTAAAAATTGCCAAATACCGGCAATTAAAAAAAGCCCATCAGCCGCAGCGATCTTTAGGCTGTGTCTTTCAAAATTTGAGCGCCGCCGAACAAAAACGGCTGTATTTGCCGACGCCTTCAATCGGCTATTTGATCGATAAAAAATTGAATTTAAAAGGGACTAAAATCGGCGGGGCCTGGATTCCGGAAAAACATGCCGGTTTTGTAGAGAATTTGGGCGGGGCCACGGCTGCAGACGTACTTCAATTAATTGAATTAGTTAAGAAGAGGGCCAAGCAGCAGCTGGATTTGGATCTTAAACTGGAGATTGTTTTATGGCTAAATTAGTGATTGCCTCCGGCCGGCCGCTTAAGGGAACGATCAGCCTGGCCGGGGCCAAAAACTCCAGTTTTAAATTGATGATTGCAGCTTTATTGGCGTCCGGAGAATCCCGGCTGACCAATTTATCCCAGATTGAAGAGGTCCGCCACGTTAAGTTAATGCTGGAAGCTTTGGGGGCCAGGGTTAATCCGGTGGCTGACCGGGGCTGGCTGATCGATACCCGGGGAGTGAAAGCGGCGGTCATTCCGGAGGCGCTGGGCTGGTTTTCCCGGGCTTCGACGCTGTTCTTGGGACCGCTACTTGCCCGGTTTGGCCGGGGAGCCGTGCCTTTGCCGGGCGGTGACCTGATCGGTAAACGGCCGCTGGAACGCCATTTTGCCGGTTTAAGCCGTTTTGGTGTTCAGCTAAACCTGAAAGGAAAGCTGGTTGAGGCCCGGGTGGACAAATTGCGCGGGGCGGATTACCGGTTTGCTAAAAATTCCCATACCGGAACGGAAACTTTAATTATGACGGCAGTTTTAGCCGAAGGCCGGTCGGTCATCACTAACTCTGCCCGGGAACCGGAAGTGGATGACTTAATTGGCTGTCTGAATCAAATGGGCGCCAAAATTACCCGGAGCGGCCGGACGCTAACCATTGACGGAGTGAAGGCGCTCCGTCCGGCCCGATACCGGGTAATGCCGGACCGCAATCAGGCGGTATCTTATGCCATTGCCGCTTTGACTACCCGCGGTGAAGTGACTATTAATAATGCCCGGCCGGAACACTTGCGGGCATTTTTGGCCAAGCTTAAATTAGCCGGTGCCGGGGCGGAAATAAGTTCAGGCGGTATCCGCTTTTTCTTTAAACGGCAGTTGCAGGCAACGGGAATAATTACCCAACCGCACCCGGGCTTTATGACTGATTGGGAGCCGCTTTGGTCGGTGTTAATGACCCAAGCAGTCGGTCGGTCCAAAATAGTCGAGGGGGTGTTTCTTAACCGATTCCAGTTTGTGCCTGACCTGATGGCTATGGGGGCGAAAATCCGCTACTTTGACCCCCGGCCGGAAAACCCGGATAAATTTTACAATTTTAACCTAACTGATGACCGGGCCGGTAACCGCCACGGGATTGAGATTTCCGGTCCGACGCCGCTTAAAGGGGGAAAGTTTGCCGTTAAGGACATCAGAAACGGTGCGACCCTGACGATCGCCGGTTTGCTGGCGAGCGGGCAGACGGTTTTGGCCAATGCCGAGCTGATCGACCGCGGCTACGAAAATTTTGCCGGACAGCTGTGCCATTTAGGTGCCTCAATAAAGAAAATCTAGAACAAGATTTTTAATTGTAAGAATGTCTCTTTCGTCAACTTCTTCAAAGTAATTTTTTAGTTTTTTCGAAGGAGCAACCTGCAGGGACTGTCCTTGAAGGCAGATAATTGGTAAAGTTGAGATGATCGGGTAAAATAGAGGGTATGTTAAAGGCAGTGAAAAAAGTTGTCGTCATTGGCGGGGGGACGGGCAGTTTCGTGCTCTTGTCCGGGCTGAAAAAATACCCGGTTGAGCTGACGGCAATTGTTCCGGTTACCGACGACGGCGGTTCGACAGGCAGGTTGCGGGACGAGTTTGGCTTTTTGCCGGTCGGGGACATGCGCCAGTGCTTGGCCGGTTTGGCCACCGACAGCGGTTTGTTCCGAAAACTTTTAACCTACCGGTTTGAAAAAGGCAAAGGGATTAAGGGCCACAGCATGGGGAATTTGCTGTTGACTGCCCTGGAAGACATTTTGGGCAGTGAGCCGGCGGCGGTCGAGCAGGCCTCGAAGCTATTCCGGTTAAAAGGCCGGGTCCTGCCGATTTCCCGGCAGTTGGTTCAGTTGGCGGCCGAGTATAGCAGCGGTAAAACGATTGTTTCCGAACACCGGATTGAAGAACACCGGTTAGCCAAA
Organism: Candidatus Beckwithbacteria bacterium CG23_combo_of_CG06-09_8_20_14_all_47_9; assembly: GCA_002772455.1. Lineage (GTDB taxonomy): Bacteria > Patescibacteriota > Microgenomatia > UBA1400 > CG1-02-47-37 > CG1-02-47-37. Next base: position 10,830 of record PCSQ01000052.1, read on the forward strand.
GATGAACGGATTGTCAGATTATTTACCCGGCCGGAGGGAGCGATTAATCCCGAGGCGGCTAAGGTGATCGGCGAAGCGGAAGCGGTCATTTTTGCTCCGGGAGATTTATTTAACAGTCTGATTGCCAGTTTGATCATCACCGGGGTAAAGTCAGCCATTCGTCGAAGCCGGGCCAAGTTAATTTACGTGGTTAATTTAATGACCTTAAACAGCCAGACTAACTATATGACTGCGGCCGACCATGTTCGGGAAATCGAAAAATACGCGGGTAAAAAAATGGATTGGATTGTTGTCAATAACCAAGCGATTCCGGATAAAATCCTGGCGGCTTATGCCAAGCAGGTAGAATATCCGGTGATTGACGATTTCGGCCGGAGCAGTAAAGTGGTTCGCCGGCCGTTGCTGGCACCGGCGCCTTATGAAAAACCCAAAAGTGACCAGCTAAAACGCAGTTTACTGCGCCATGATCCGGATAAGTTAGCCAGGGCGGTATGCGATTTGATCGGTTAGTGATTCTTCATGGCTGGGGCAGTGATTTGCCCCGCTGGCGGCCGTTGGTATCTAAGCTTGAGTCAACTGTTAAGGTAGTTTTACCCCATTTACCCGAGGATAAAATCAGGCATACTGCTGACTTTGCCGATTGGCTGAATCAGCAAACAAAAACCTTATCGCCTTTTGTTCTGGTGGGACATTCTTTTGGCGGCCAGATTGCCATCGATTTTACCGCCCGCCATCCGGAGCGGGTGGCAAAATTAATTCTAATCGGCAGTGCCGGTGTCCGCCGCCTAAACCTTAAAGCCTTAATTCTATTACCATTTGCCAAAATATTGAGATTTTTACCGACACTGTTCAAACAGTTTTTCTATCGGTTAATCGGCGAAACCGACTATCTTAAAGCCTCGCCGGTCATGAAAGAAACCATGAAACTGATTTTGCCAGAAGACCAGCAGGACAATATGAGAAAAATTGACGTTTCGACCTTAATTTTGTGGGGTAAACAAGATCGCTATACCCCGCTGCGGGACGGCCGTTTGACCCATCAATTAATTAAAAATTCCGTATTGGCAGAGTTTAATGCCAAACATAGCCTGCCTTTCTCCCATCCGGCCAAAGTTGCCCAAAAAATCTTATGGTTTATCAAATAATTTATTGGTTGTTTTTAACCGAAGCGATTTTACGCTGCCTGTATTTTTGGCAGTTAAATGAGTATCGGTTGGATCGGTTTCGGGAATTTTTGAGAAGCGGCAAATCACGGCGTTATTGGCTGCCCGGATTTAATTTTTTGCGGCCGCGGCTGACTTTAAAAATTCTACTACTTGTTTTATTGACAGTTTATTTATCTTTATGGTTTGTTTGGTGGCTGGCATATTTATTAGTGCCGTTGACGACGGCCACGTCGGTTGTCTTAATTGCTCCGCCAAGCGATTTGATTAAATGGCCGGTAATTATTTTGGCGAAAATAAAACTGCTGATTTTCCACTGCCGCTTATTAGTAATCGGCATTACCGGCAGTTACGGCAAAACCTCAACCAAAGAAATTTTAGCCCATGTTTTAGCGGTTAAATTTAAAGTGGCGAAAACACCCGGAACGAATAACACTTTAATCGGCGTGGCGCTGACGGTTTTAAAAATGCCCCTATCTGCCGAGGTTTTAGTGGCGGAGATGGGAGCGTATAAAATCGGAGAGATCAGGGCTATTTGCCGCCTGGTTAAGCCGAAAATCGGGATCTTAACCGGGATTAATGAACAGCATTTAGGTTTGTTTGGCAGTCAGGAGAATATTATTAAGGCCAAGTCGGAATTACTATTAGCTTTACCCAAAACCGGGCTGGCAGTGATTAACGGAGTGAATCCGATCACTAAAAAATTAGTTATCGGTAAAGCTCCCGTAAGATTTTACCGGGCAGGAAAATTTAAGACGAATTTACCGGGGATTCACCAGCAATTAAACATCAGCGCTGCCATTACTGTCGCCCGGTATTTAGGCGTGAAGCAGTTTGACTTAACTCACATTCCCCGGTTGAAAACGGCTATGATCAAAATTAAGGGTTTGAATGGAGCAACGATTATTAATGACAGTTACAATTCTAACCCTGACGGTTTTCTGGCGGCAGTTAATTTAGCCAAGACGATTCCGGCCAAAAATAAAATCTTGATTTCTCCGGGAATTATTGAGTTGGGCAGTGCCAGCGAAGCGGTCCATCAGCGGTTATTGGCCGTGGCTAACCACGTTTTTGACCGGGTTTTTATAGCCGAACCGGAAAGGCAGTTATTGAGTCAATTGGAGAAAATTTTAACTAAAAATCATCTATTATTAATCGAAGGCCGGTTTTCTAAAAAATTTATCAAAAAATTATGTTTATAAAACCAATCCTGATCGGGATCTCTCCCAATGCCCAAGCCGATGACATTTGGCTGGCATTAAAATTGTTGTGGCAGCCTTGGCGCTGGCAAACAGGTTCGGGATTAGCCCTCCTGAAAGCGGCAATCAGCCGAAAATTCCCTAACCGTCAGGTTTACCTGGTAAATGCCGGCCGGACGGCTTTGTTACTGGCACTGCAGAGCCTTAAACTGAAGCCCGGAGATGAAGTTATCCACCTGGATTTTACCTGCGGGGTTGTTCCCGGGGCGATCCGGTTAGCCGGCGGCGTTCCCTGTCCGACTGCCGATTTAACTAAGCCCGGAATTACTCCCAGGACCAAGGCGCTGATTTGCCAGCATACTTTTGGTATTCCCGATGACTTGAGCCGATTACAGGCAATCTGCCGTCAATATAAACTAACTTTGATTGAGGATTGTGCCCACAGTTTGGGTGCCAAATACCGGGGCAAACCGGTTGGCAGTTTCGGCGACATGGCCATTTTAAGTTTCGGTCGGGATAAAATTATTTCCTCGGTTTTCGGCGGCGCGCTGTTATCCAAAAAACCGCTCAACTTGCCGGAATTGCCTTGTCCGAACCGGGGCTGGATTATGAAACAATTATTTCATCCGGTGTTAATGTTGGCGGCGGTGCCGACTTATTTTTGGCTGGGTAAATATTTGATCTATTTAGCCAGAAAACTGAATCTGATTACTTTGCCCCTGGCGGATTTAAAGCCGGAATTATTGCCTAACGCTTTAGCCGAATTGGCATTGAAACAATGGGGCAAACTGGACAGGTTAAACCGCCACCGGCAGGTTCTGGCCCGGTTTTATGCCCAAAGTCTGCATCAAAAATTTGATCCCCAGGGAATTTATTTGCGCTATCCGCTACCGGTTAAAAATCCGCTTCAATTAATTAAAGCGGCCAAAACCAAGCATTTGCTGCTGGGAAATTGGTATGACGGCAGGATAATTAATTTACCTACCCATATTAAAATTAATTTGAGTGATGCCGCCAGAGTGATTCAATTTATTAAAACTTATGTTTGAGTTGCGTCCGATCGAAGACCGGAAACAATGGGAAGAATTTTTACTGGCCTCGGCCCAGGTTAATTTTTTGCAAAGTTGGGGTTGGGGGATGATGCAGCAGGAACTGAAAAAATTGGTTTTCCGCTTGGGAGTCTTTAACCGCGGGCGGTTAACCGGCATTCTTCAATTAATTAAAGTGACAGCTAAACGGGCCACGTATTTCGAGTGCCCGGGCGGCCCGGTGATTGATTGGTCTGGCTCTATCCATCCGTGGCTGTTTGAGCAGTTGAAGCGGTTTGCCCGGGACCACGGCGCCAGTTTTATCCGGATCCGGCCCAATATTCTGTCACAAGACATCGGCTTAAGGCGGGCGCCGATGCATTTAACCGCCGAAACCACTTGGGTGCTGCCGCTTCTGCCCGGCGAAGATGAGCTGCTTAAAAATATGCGTAAAACCACCCGATATTTAATCAGAAAAGCCGAAAAACTCGAGGTTCAAATCAGCCGGTCGACTGACCCGAAAGAAATTGACAGGTTGTTCCAGCTGCAGCAGGAGACCGTTGACCGGAAACATTTTGTGCCGTTTTCCCGGGACTATTTTCTGGCCGAACTGAAAGCGTTTTTGCCGGACAATATCCGTTTGTTTAAGGCTTGCTATCAGGGGAAAGTGCTGGCGCTGGCGATGATAATTTTTTACGGGCAGGAGGCAGTTTATCATTATTCCGGTTCCAGTAATGCTCATCGGGAAATCCCGGCTTCGTATTTACTCCAGTGGGAAGTAATTAAAGCGGCCAAAAAATTAGGCCTAAAACGTTATAATTTTTGGGGTTATACCCGGAATCCCCGGCATCGGTTTTACGGACCGAGCCTGTTTAAAGCCGGTTTCGGCGGGCACGAGATTAAATACCTGCCGGCCCAGGACTTGATTGTCAGCCCGGCCTATTGGTTTAATTGGGTAGTGGAAACTTGGCGGCGGAAGTGGCGGCGGTTATAATCTAGTTATGGCGTTATTGCTGGGTTTATTGATTTTTAGCTTTGTGACGACGGCGATTTTATTGGTGCCGTTTATTAACCTGCTCTATAAATTAAAATTTACCCGGCGCTTTCAGGTTACCCGGGATGCGTTTAACCAGAAAACGCCGATATTTGACCGGTTTCACCAGCATAAGCAGGGAACACCGGTTGGCGGCGGCTTGCTGATTATTATGGTCGTCAGCCTGCTGTTTTTATTTTTATTTCCCTTAGCCAAATACCTGGGGATATCGATTACCCAAGTTTATCCGCTTAAGGAAGAGATTCATGTTTTATTTTTCACTTTTATTTCTTTCGGCCTTTTGGGGATGTACGACGACATTATGAAGTTTTTCCATTTAGGCAAATCCGGTTTTTTCGGCTTAAGGTTGAGGCATAAATTTATTATCCAGTGGGCGTTGGCCCTGGTGGTAGCCCTGCTCTTGTTTATGAATCTGGGCATTGACCTTTTGTACATTCCTTTTTTCAGTACACTGCATTTGAACTGGCTTTACGTGCCGTTTGCCGCTACGGTTATCGTTGGGTTTGCCAACGCCGTTAATATTACCGACGGCCTTGACGGTTTAGCCGGGTCGGTATTGCTGGTGGCTTTGTTTGCTTTTTGGTTTCTGTCAGCGGCCATTTTAGACACGCCGCTGTCGTTTTTCCTGGCCCTGTGGCTGGGCAGTTTGCTGGCCTTTATGTATTTTAACGTTTACCCGGCGCGCTTGTGGCTGGGCGACGTTGGTGCCTTGGCTTTCGGCGCCACTTTTGCGGTCGTCGGCCTGCTTTTGGGGAAAGTCATGGCGTTAGTTATTATCGGGGGGTTGTTTGTGGTC
>PCSQ01000052.1:16088-16232 GCA_002772455.1 Candidatus Beckwithbacteria bacterium CG23_combo_of_CG06-09_8_20_14_all_47_9
TGCAATTAATGTCCAAGAAATTCCGGCACAAAAAATTATTTCCGGTGTCCCCGTTTCATCTTTGGCTGCAGCTGGTTGGCTGGGAAGAACCAAAAATCGTCGCCCGGGCGATGTTTGCCAGCATTGTGCTGGCCCTGTTCGGCG
>PCSQ01000026.1:0-2152 GCA_002772455.1 Candidatus Beckwithbacteria bacterium CG23_combo_of_CG06-09_8_20_14_all_47_9
AAATTGGAATCATTCATCGCGGCTTTAACAGCATCACCGTTACCTACCGGAGTATGGAATGCTTCAATATCATCTTTATTAGCTACGATTAAACGGTGGGCAGTCACGGTTACCTGCTCCGGGGAAAGATCAGAATAGTTTTGATGCAATTCTGCCTGGACCACGCCGTGAATCCCGCCATGCTCGGCATCCAGCCAAACCCGGTCCCCGTTGGCTTTTATCATGGTAGCCGAATCTCCCCGGACCGGCTCGGTAACTATTTCCGGAGTGGTATCGGACGGGGGCGGGAGCGGTACCGGTGCCGGAGGAATCGGTAAATTATTGGGGTTAATTACCGCCTGCTCACCCACAAATTGCGGCGACCAAGCCAAATTTTCCTGATGCATTTGTTTTTGCAGCCGGCTGGTCCCGCTGGAGTCATCCAAACGGATAGTTCTACCGTCAGACAAAACTCCAACCAGTTCGCCATTGCCGTTTCTCGTCCACATACTGCCGTCGGCATAAACGATTTTATTAATCTGCCAAAAACCTATATCAAAATCAATTTCCCCAACAATTCTAGTATCGGTTTCCGGATTAAAAACTCCATTATGGTCATTATCGGCAAATTGGCCTTTAGCATCGGTCAAAATATCCATTATCTCGTCTTTATTTAAATCAATATTTGGCGGCACAGGACCATTTAATTCTTTGGCAGAAATAGGAGCCGCCAATCCCGGCACTTTACCGGCTTTGGCAATATCATTAGCATTAATCTCGATCAGGCCATCACTATTAGAGTTAAGCGCTGTCAGTGCCGGATTTAATTGTTCCAGTTTCCAGGCACCAAACTGCTCATTGCCATCGATCAGGCCATCTTTATTTGCATCCAGAAAAAACAAATCGTTGTCTCCCCGAATAAATTGGTTATTGTCAACATCTCTGATCACATCTGGGGCTTGATCCTGATCCAGCCAAAACACCTGAAAATCGGTATTACCATCACCATCAGTATCAATTCCCCAGCCTAAATTTTGATCAGCTGCGTCTTGCAATAAAGTTTTATCAACCGCCTGTCCCGGCTGCCATAAAGATTCCAAAGTCGGAATTGTTGTTTCCGTGGGCGGCAAAGTTTCGGTTGCCGGAATTGGCGTAGCTGTGGGCGGCGCTTCCGTATGCGTCTGTCCGGCCGTCCCGGTTGGCACAATCGATGGCACCGCGCTCGGAATCAATGTTGGTGTCGTTTCGGCCGCTTGCACCTCCGCAATTCTCTGACTAATTAACTGTGTTAAACCAATCGCTCCTTCACCCAAAAACATTATGGCTGAAGCGGCAGTTATCGTTGTAGACATCGCCCCCAAAGTTAAACCTAACCATTCTTTGGCCTTTGCTTCATCGGCAATCTTTGATTTTCCAACATAAGCAAAAGTTTCAGGGATTACATAGCCCAAAAACGCCCTATACAAAAGAGACTTCCATAAACTGCCACCGGCGACGACTTTTGAAGTCAGTTCCGTTAATCCCATAAATAAAGCGCTTGAACCGATCCCTAACGCTAACGCCCAATTTCTCTCTTTTTCGGTCAACCCAGTTTTAGTACTACCGGAAATCAAGCGCCCAAAAGAGGTTTGCTTCACATATAATTTAACAACATCCCTAAGTTTCTCTGCATTTTGCCAATCGCCTAAATCAGCAAATGTTTTTAATTCTTTCATTCCAGTTAAAGCTAAATTACTCCCCATTAATAAGGCTCCGGCAAACCAAGCATAGGGAGTACCGGAATCGCTAATTGCCCGGGCAATTAAACTGACAACATCCTTAAATCCGCGCGGCTTAACCCCTTGTTCCCAAAACTTCCGCAGATCTTTTCCGACTCCGGCGAACCATTCGCTCGGCGGTTTATTCCATTTTTTAGTTTCCCCCGGCGGGGCTTCAGCTGATTTTGCCGGCTGCCGTGCGTTCCAAACCGCTTCACTAATCAATTCAACACTACCGTCTTGATTATGTAAAAAGTAAATTTTCTGATTCCCAAATGGCATTTCTACCGGTTTTCCTCTATTAACAACAACATTATCAACAACATTATCAACAACATTATCAACCTTAAGAACTCCGCCTTGTTTATTGATCCATATTTTATCTTCATTGTAAAAATTATCGCCAATCCATTGCC
>PCSQ01000026.1:2231-2472 GCA_002772455.1 Candidatus Beckwithbacteria bacterium CG23_combo_of_CG06-09_8_20_14_all_47_9
TTCGCGGGTTAAACCGGCGGCGTCCGCCACATAAAACTGGTCGTCAACGCTTGGCTTTTTAGATAAAATCGCCAACCGCTCACCCGGTTTTACGGTAAATTCTTGGCCGGCTCCCACCGGAGCGCCTTTAGTTTCCATAGTCGGGTTGAACAAAACTAAGTCAGCATCTTGAAGCAAGATTACAAGCCGGCCGGTAAAACCTGCCTCGCCTTTAGTTAATTCAATGGCCGAAGCCTCATGT
>PCSQ01000026.1:2602-3626 GCA_002772455.1 Candidatus Beckwithbacteria bacterium CG23_combo_of_CG06-09_8_20_14_all_47_9
AATCACCCGGCTCGGTACCGGCCTTGTCAGCCAAAACCTCCTCAAGATATTTTCTTATTGTTTGACCGATGGTTAACAGTTCAGGAGACATAAGTGTATTTTACCCTATCCCCCAAGATTTGGCTAAACGAAAGGCTTCAGTCTCGAAAAAATGCTTCACATGATTCCAATCAACCGGCTGCAGCATTTCCGGCAGGTCATTTTCATCAGCTTGAGCAAAATAACCCAAACTCTTAACCGCATGCCACACCGGCACGTTATATTTGGCAAATTTTTGCTCGTATAGCTCCAGCAAATAATCCAAGCGATAATTTTTACAGATAAAATACAGGTCGATAAAATCCCGTTTGGTCCCCCGGCGGCTGATGGCATCCAGCTTCATGCAGGCAATATCTTTAATATCCGCCAGTTTTATCCCGGCATAATCATGTCGTGGAAATAAAAGAGGATAAGGATAAATAAAAAAACTTAATTTAACGCCGTTAAAACTGCCGTTAAAAGTGCCCTCGTCGTTTTGCAGGACTTCCAGCTGACCCAAATCTTTTAAATTGGCCACAATCACCCGGGGTTCCACCGGTTTATCACTAAACCAATCCAGGTCAAAAGACAAACGGTGGCCCAGGTACAAAGCGCAAGCGGTGCCGCCGGCTAAAAAATAGCGCCGGACAAACTTCAATTTGGCTAATACGGCCAAATTGCGTTTGGTTTGACTGGAAATGCCCTTTTCAAACAGAAAACCTCCTTGGGATTTAAATTTAACAGCTTGGTAAAAAAAGTGGCGGTTTTCGGAGTAATCTGCCTGCCGGTTTTAACCACATCAGTAATTTTTTGCCGGCCAAAAGTATCCCATGTCCACCTAACCGCTTCAAGATCACCTAAGTTTAATAATCTTTCAATGACATATTCCGGATATTTAGCTGCATCCAGCTTAGCCGGATTTAAATCCCAAAAGTATTTATGCAGGTGTTTCGGAATCATAAATATATTTTAACCAGAAACCGGACTAATTGCCACTGGCGCCGAA
>PCSQ01000026.1:3633-15937 GCA_002772455.1 Candidatus Beckwithbacteria bacterium CG23_combo_of_CG06-09_8_20_14_all_47_9
CGGCTGGAGAATCAGGCGATAAAGCCATTCGAGGCCTAAAGCTCTTAAAAATTTTGGCGCCCGCAGCCAGGGTTTGGCGATCTGGTCCAACGCCCCGCCGACTCCCATGGCCAGTTTGACGTTTAACTTCGCTAGGTTTTTGGCAATCCAGCGCTCCTGCTGGCCGTGGCCGAGGGCAAGAAACAGCAGGTCGGGGTGAAGCCGGTTGATTTGTTTTATATCGGGCTCCGAGATTCCTATAAGGTCCGTCCTTGTAGGTTTACCTACGAGGACGGACCTTAATATGGCTACGGCCCGCTCGGCTACCCCCGGCGCGGCGCCGGCAAGAACCGTTTTATGCCCGCGTTTGATCAGCTCCAGCATTAAATCCGTCCCGGAAACGCGGTTTAGGCCGGGTACGGCCAAACGCAAGCCCGCGCCATCAGGAATGGCCATATCCGCCTGGTTTAAAATTTTTCGGAAAGCTTCGTCTGTCTGCGCCAGCATGATCATTTCCGGATTAGGAGTAACAATATAGCGTTTTTTGGATTGTTTCAGCCAGCTCTCTACCAGTCCCACCGCTTGGGTTAAAGTGATTTGATCAACGGCGACGCCGAAAATTTTAGGCATTAAACCAATAACTGCGCGTTTTACGGCCGGTAAAGTCTAAATGAACGTGGCGTTTGTGGGTAAATTCGTATAGACCGTGCTTGCCGCCGATGGTGCCGAAACCGCTGTTTTTTAACCCGGTCCACGGCGAACCCGGATAAAAGGCCACTTCTTCATTAATATACGTCCCGCCGGCAATAACTTCATTGGTTATCCGTTCGGCATTTTGCCGCGAGGCGGTAAAGCCGACCGCGGTTAAGCCATAGTCGCTCTGATTGGCATGTCTGATCGCCTGGCCCAGACTTTCCACCTCGCAAATCGGCAGGAGCGGCCCGAAAACCTCTTCCTGCATTACCGCCATTTTGGTGTGAACGTGGATCATTACCGTCGGCTGATGGAAATATCCCTTGAGGTAGTCGTCTGTCCTCAAGCGCCTACCGCCTAAAATAATCCGGCCGCTCTGGACCACGCTTTTAGTCACTTGAGCTTCAAAAGCGTGCAGTTGTTTTTCCGATACCAATGGCCCCATATCCGTCGTTTTATCCAAGGGATTACCGACTTTTAATTTAGCGACTTTGGCCACGATCAGCTTGGTTAACTTGGCCGCCACTCCCCGCTCCACAAATACCCGCTTAACCGCGTTGCAGACTTGGCCGCAATTATTAAACCGGCTCCAAACAATGGCATTGGCCGCCAGTTCCAAATCGGCATCCCGGCAAACAATCGCCGGCGTACTGCCGCCCATTTCCAGGGAAAACTTGATCAATCTGGCCGCGCATTTATCAGCAATTGCCTTACCGACCGCGCTGGAACCGGTAAAACTGACCATGTCAATCGGCTGGTCAATCAGCATTTCCCCGATTTTCGCGCCGCCGTAAACTACCTGAAAAACGTCTTTTGGTACTCCTGACGACCAGATCAATTCAGCCAGTTTTTGGCCGCACAAAACCGTATCTCCTGCCGGTTTAAAAATTATGCAGTTTCCGGCTGCCAAGGCCGCGGCCATGGACAGCATCGGGGTATTAATCGGATAATTCCAGGGTTTAATACAGGCAACCACACCCACCGGGTCATAACGCAAAATACTGGTTAACCCTTTATTTTTGGCTAAAACTTCATCGGCTAACAGTTTTTGACCGGCTTGGGCGTTATACAGAATGTCTGAAACGGTCGTATCGACTTCGTCCAGCGCCTGGATAATTGGCTTGCCCATTTCTTTGGCAATCAATTCTGCCAGATTTTGACGATTTTTCTTGAGTGAACCGGCTAATTTAATTAAAATTTGGCCGCGCTTAGTCAGTCCCAACGCCCGCCATCCGGGAAAAGCTTTTTTGGCGGCGCTAACCGCCGCTTCAATCTCTATTTTGGTGGAGATTTTAACCGAGCCCAGGACGCTGGCATCAGTGGGGTTAATTGATCTTAATTCCGGCATCAGGGTATTTTACCACTTTTCGGTCAGCACTGCCAGGGTCTTTTTTGCCGCCTTCTCCCAGGAAAATTCAGAGGCCTGGCGGAAGCCTTTTTCGACTAAAGCCTGACGTAAATCTTCATTTTCCAGAGCTAATTTTATTGCCTTGGCTAAATCCTCTGTTTTTTCCGGATCGATAAGCAAAGCCGCGTCTCCGGCCACCTCTGGCAGGGCACCCCGATTGCTGCAAATTACCGGAATCCCCAAGGTCATCGCCTCAAGAATAGACAAACCAAATCCCTCCATTAAACTCGGGTAGACAAAAAGCCGGGCCATTTTATAGACGGCGGCTAAATCGGCCTCGGCTACCCGGCCGATGAATTTAACCCGGGGATTTTTTTTCGCCGCCGCCAAAATATCTTCATAAAGCCAGCCAAGTTTACCGGCAATAACCAACTCACACCCCGGGGTGTCTGGATATTCCACCCCGGGGTGGAATATTTTTGCAAAAGCCTCAATCAACCGCACCAAATTTTTCCGCGGCTGGACGGTGCCGACGAATAAAATATAGTCTTTGGGCAAATTATATTTGTATCTGATCTGCCTCCGGTAATCTGATTTAAATTGCTGATCTTTGGCTTTAATTATCCGGCGGCCGATTCCCTCGTGGATAACCGTAATTTTTTCAGGATCGGCGGCGAGCCGGTCAACCAACTGGGTTTTAGTCCAGTTGGATACGGCAATCAACCGGTCGGCATGTTTGACGGCATAACCGGTCGATTTATTCAAATAAAGTTTTTGAGGAAATTTATAATATTCAGGCAGATACTCATACTCCAAACCGTGAATGGTGACCACGGTTTTAATTTTTGGGGATCGGATTACCGGTAAAGTATGGGCCGGGATAAATAAAACCTCCGGCGGGTGTTTTAAAATCTCCAGGGCCAGACCGCCTTGAGTCCAGAACCGACGCCAGGGGATATTTTTCTTATCATATAGGCGCCACTTAAATCGTTTAGCCTCGGGCAACTTCAACAACTCCCGGATTAGCTCACTCGAGTAGTTTTCCGTCCCGGTTTTCTCCTCTATTCCCGCCCGCGAGGCATCGACACCAATAATCATTTGACTAAAGCGCGCTTGTACAATTCCAGATTTTCCAGGGCAATCCCGGTGCCTTTGGCCACGGCCAACAGCGGCTCTTCGGCCACATGGCAGGGCACGCCGGTGCTTTCAGTCAACAGTCGGTCAATGTTTTTAAGCAGAGCCGTCCCGCCGGACAAAACAATGCCTTTGTCAATAATATCCGAGGCCAGTTCCGGCGGCACTTCTTCCAAAACACTCTTCACCATATTGACGATCTGCTGCAGCCTTGGCCGCATCGCTTCTTCAATTTCTCCGGGTTTAATCTCAATCGCCTTGGGCAACCCCTGAATCGAGTCCCGGCCCTTGACCGTGACACTTTTTCCCGGCTCATCGCCGTCAAAAGTCATCGCCCGGCCAAAGTTAATTTTGAGATACTCGGCCGTCTGGTCGCCAATGATCAGGCTGTATTTTTTCTTCAAATACAAAGCAATGGCGTCGTCTAAACTATTCCCCGAGGAGCGAACGCTTTTAGACACAACCACGCCGCCCAAAGAAATCACGGCCGCCTCGGCCGAGCCGCCGCCCATATCCACGATCATGTTGCCTGATGCCTCCCCGACCGGAATCCCGGTGCCCAGAGCCGCCGCAAACGGCTCGGCAATGATAAACACCGCTTTGGCCCCGGCCGAAGTCGTCGCCGCCTCGACCGCCCGCTTTTCGACTTGGGTACAGCCGGCCGGAACGCAAATCATCACTTCCGGCTTAAAAAACCAGCCCTTACCGCCGACTTTTTGGATAAAGTAACGCAGCATCGCTTCGGTAATGACGTAATCGGCAATCACCCCGTCGCGCATCGGCCGTGAAGCCACGATCGATTCCGGTGTCCGGCCCAGCATCTCTTTGGCTTCCGCTCCCACCGCCACCACCCGGTTGTCATCGATGGCCACCGCCACCACCGTCGGCTCCTGCAGCGCAATTCCCTGCCCGGCAACATAAACCACGGTATTGGCCGTGCCTAAATCAATCCCGATTTTTCTCACCAGATTTGCCATGGTTTAATCTAGCATTTGTGCATCTGTTTAACAATTGACAGAAGCCTGAATTTTGGTCATACTAATCGTGAAAACGGTTTATGTTTAATACAAACTTGGACATTTCTTGAGTAAAATGCATACCATTAAAGATGCTGCCCAGGCGCTTGGGATCCATCCGAAAACGCTCCGCCGCTGGGAAGAAAAAGGCAAATTTATCCCATCGCGGACTTTGGGCAACCAAAGGCGCTTTAGTGATAAAGACCTAAATTTGCTCGCCAAAGTCAAAGCCGGCGAGCCGATTCCTCTGGCGGCGCCAAAAATTTTGACCCTGGAACAGACGGCGGCCAAACTGCACGTCAGCCCCGCCACGGTCCAGCGCTGGACCAAAGAGGGTAAATTAAAAATCCGGGTCAGCGATCAGCTCCAGCCCGGCTACTATGCCGCCGACCTGCAGGGTCCAACCCTGCAGCTACCTACAGGGTCCGTCCTCGTAGGTAATCCTACAAGGACGGACCCTATGGGAAAGTATCTAAAATATTCCGGCCTTGCCGCCTTGGCTTTAACTCTTATCGTCATCGCCTACCTCTGGATCAAGCCCAAACCAATCGCCTCTCCGGCTGTTCTGGAAACTCAAACTCCTGTCGTGGACGTCGCCCTGCCCCGCACCGCCCAGTTTTTCGACGGCCGGATCACCCTGGGCCTGGCCACCGGCGATCTATTTTACGCCGATTCTCTCGGCAATATTTACGCCAAAAACTCGGCCTTAATTGATCAAGGCGTCTTTACCCGCCTGCTGCAGCTATTGCCCGGCCAACCGCCCCAGGAAAGCCAAATCGGCCAATTATATGTGGATCAAGGCTCGGGCAATCTAAAATATTTTGACGGTTTAGACTGGATCGATCTAAATCAGAATGCCTCACAATCTGCCATAAACAATCAATTTCCCTATGACATTACCTTAGGCGATTTGAACGCCTCGGCTTCAGCCCGCCTGCCGGACGGGCAGGCCGAATCGTTAAGGATCACTCTGGCCGGCGACCAATCCATATTCAAAGTTTTAGGCGGCGCCGGGCAGGACCTGCTCACCTTAAATGACGACGCTTTATACCCGGTAATTATCAGCCAACCAACCCAAATTTTGGGCAATTTGCTGGCCCCGCAGTTCATTGACCAGGACCAAACCGGCTACTTCTTGGACCCGTCCAGCACCACGGTCAGCTTAGCCGTCGCCGGCGACGCCACCATCAGCTCCACTTTAAAATTTTCCCAGTACGGCGAGTACCTGACCAACTCGGTTGATGATTACCTGATTTTTTCCGGAGGCATCGGCATCGGCGGTGTTACCAGCTATGGTTTCAGTACCGACCAAAAGCTCAATGCCCGGGCGGCCCATATTGAAAACGACCTAACCGTCACCGGCAATACCGGTATGGGTACCGATCCTAACAGCAGTTACCGGCTCAAAATCAGCGGCGATGTTTATGTATCCGGCGACATTCGCGCCGCCGGCCATCTCGGTCTGCCGGACTATGTTTTCGAACCGGACTATTCCCTATTATCCCCGCTGCAGCTGCGGGAATTTATTACCACTCAAAAACACTTGCCCGGAGTACCGTCAGCCGCCGAAATCCAACAAAACGGCTTAAGTATAAAACAATTACTCTTGGCCATTTTGGAAAAAACCGAGGAAAACACGCTCTATATCCTCGATCTTTATGACAAATCCAACCGGATTATTTCGCCCACGGTCGAAACCGAAATCTTAACCACCAGTATGATCTCCCCTTTAACCGACGGGCAAATCACGATCAGCGGCAATGCCTCGGTTTCCGGGACGCTTTTTGCTCAAGAAATCAAGTCATCAACCATTGACCGGTTACGGGAAAAAATCAGCGAGCTGGCAAAAAACCTCACCTCCGAGGTGGCCACAGTCCCAGCCCAACTCACCTCCGAGGTGACTACAGCATCAGCCCAACTCACCTCCGAGGTGAAAGAAGTTCCCACCTCGGAGGTGAATATATCCCTCGCTTCCCTCGAAGCCGATATTGCTTTTTTCAAAGACTTTCTGGCAGTTTTGGGCCAAACCACGCTGACCGATTTGACCGTCAACGGCAATCTTACCGCCGGCCTGATTCTGGCCCAAAGAATCGAGATCAGCGGCGATTTGCTGGTGGCCGGAGCCATTACCGCCAAAGAAATTAATCCTTTACCCGACCAGAAGCTTTCCATCAATATTGCCGGCGGCTCAGCCGTCTCGATCTACGCCGATACTGTTCCTGTGGCCACGTTTTCCGCCGAGGCAACGAGTTTGAACCGCCTAGACCTAGCCAACTCCGGCACGGCGACGATTGCCGCCGGGACCAATGCCGCCATTATCACTGCCGAAAAATTCTCGGATAAATCTCAAATTGTGGTCACTTTTACTTCTGACTCCAAACCGGCCACTAAATACTGGGTTAAAAAAGAACCGGAGCTAAACCAATTTACAATCTTTACCAATTACCCGGTCAACTCCGATACCACCCTCGACTGGCTGATGATAAACTAATGCTTGACAATCAAACCTATTATACATAAAATGTATGATATGGATACAATAACTATCAATATCACTTTACCCAAACAGATGAAGCTGGCGGTAGATAGCCAAGTTAAAAACGGTTTGTACACCTCCTTTTCCGAGTTCATCAGAAATGCCGTCAGGCATTTATTATTTTCACCGGTAACTATCCCCTACGGACCGCCCTTTTCTCCCCGCGCGGAGAAACAAATTCTGGCGGAGGAAAAACGAACCCTGACTACTAGAAACAGAAATATTGTTTTAAATAACCCTGACCAAATTCGGGCCTTTTTCAAAAATTTATGACCGGTAAAACGGTTAAAATTGAGTTTAGCTCCGCCTTTAGCCGACACCTGAAAAAATTAAACCCTCAAATCAGAAAAAAACTTCCGGCATTGATGGTAATTTTTTCCGGAGATCCTTTTCATCGACGACTAAAAACCCATAAACTGACCGGTAAGTTAAAAGACAAATATGCTTTTAGTCTTGCGCCAAATTTACGAATAGTTTTTACTTTCATTGACAATAATCAGACTGCTCTCTTTATCGACATCGGCGCCCACAATCAGGTTTACCGCTGATACCTACTCCACCACCCCTAAAACTTTGGCGGCGGCGACATTTTTGAGATCCCAAACCGAAGCGATCGACCAAACACTGCTGCCCTCAAGTTTAATTTTGACCACTTCGCCGCAGTCGCCGTCGGCCTCGCACGGTTTGGCCCGGACAAAATAAACCGCGTCGCCGATGACGGTCGGTTCGCCGGTAATCCCGGTCAATAGATAGTGCTTCTCTACCCAGGAAGTTTTGACCTCCGGATAATCCACCGCCAGCCAATTACCTGCCTGCGCAGGCAGGTCCGCGGCGACTTTTTTCAATAAATAACGTTTGTCCGCGCTGACACTTATCCCCTCGCCCCCACCCAAAGCCGTATATTTAACCGCTTGTTGTTTATCCTGGTCATAAAAATAAGTGGCATCGGCCGTTGAGTAAAACCAGTCGCCGCCCAGGGAACCAACGTTAATTGGTTCACCCACGGTCGCCAGGATCGAGCCTTCATTGCAGTTAACCTTAAACAACTGCCAGAGCTGGTCTTTATCTATCCGGGCAATAACCAGCCAGCTGGTTTCGTCAATAAAAGCGGCGGTTTTAACTTCCGGCCGGACGCCTTCATAGAGAAACCCGCCCTCGCTGCAGTCTTCGATTTGGCTGCGGAAACGAAACTCTTTACCGGATAAATAGGCCACGGTTTTGCCTTGGTCTGACAGCCACCAAGAACCGGATTCTGCTTCTTCCAGCCAAATCATTTCTTCGCTTACTGTCCGGTACGACCAATCGAATTTTTTGAGCTTGCCTTCCTGCAAATAATAAATATTCCTGCCTCTGGCCGCCGGAGAAACTAAAACAGTATTGCTCTGACCGTAGACTCTCGCCCGCTCCGGATCATACCAACTGATCCCGCTGTCAGTCATTAGGGTTAATAATAGCGGCGGCTGGTAGGGAAACAAACCGATTAATTCCTGATAACCTTGTGCCGCTAAAGTTACCCGGCGCCAAGCCGTGGGCAAAAACTCCCCAGACTGCTGGTACTCTTCAAAAAACAGCCAATCTCCACTCTGTCCTTCGGCATAGTTATCTAAACTAATCTCATAATCGCCCAAATTCAGGTCGTCGATTTTAACCAAACCGTCGATACCGGCCGAAACGCGGCGGAACGGTTCGGTTTCGCCGGAACGGCGGATAGCGACGGACACTTTGGCAAACGGTTTTTCCCGGTAATCAAATTGGTTATTTTTATTGCTGTCTTCAAAAAATCCCAGAATCATCTGATTGGGCCGGACCTGAATCTGCCAAAGATTAGCGCTGAATAACTCTTCTTCAGCGGTTTTTTTACCCCCCCGGGGAGCCACTTGCTCCAAAATCGCGGCGGCAATCCCCAAAATCAGCAATAAACCAAAACCAACCAATAAAATTATTTTTACTAAACGCTTATCGTCGGCAAACAGGTTAGACTTTTGTTGTTCCGGCCCTGCCTTCGCTGAAGCTATGGCGGGCGAAGGCGGTATATCCGGCAGGTTATCTTGCATTAGATATAGTATAATCACTCCTGTATGCGCCGTCCACCCAGAATTCTCATTGCCGTCTTGGCATTCCTGGTCATTTCCACCTCAACCATTTTGACAATCAAGTTTGCCAAAGGTTACCGTCCATCACTCAAAACCAAAGCCCTTCAAGGGACCGGCTTGCTCGCGGCCAACTCCTATCCCCGCGGCGCGTCTGTTTTTATTAACGACAAATTAACCACGGCCACCGACGACACCTTAAACCTGCCGCCGGGAGAATACCGGGTAAAAATTGCCAAAGACGGCTATATTCCTTGGGAAAAAAACCTGAAAATCGAGGCGGAATTGGTCACCCAAACCAACACCCGTTTATTCCCGGCCGTCCCGACTTTAACCCCGGTAACTTTTTCCGGAGCCTTAAATCCCCTGCCGGCGCCAGACGGCCAAAAAATTGTTTTTGCAGTCGAGAATGCCACTGCCGACGAAAAAAACGGCCTCTATGTTTTGGACTTGACTGACCGACCGTTTGGTTTAAACACCGATCCCCGGCAAATCACCGGTACCACTGCCAAATATGATCTCCTCCACGCCCAACTGACTTGGTCGCCGGACTCGACCCAAATCTTAGCCCTGATCAATGAAGGCGAAGTCAATGAAACCAATGTGCTTTTGGACCAAAGCCGGTTTAACGACATTGCCGAATTCAACGATGTGACCGCCCGGCTACCGCTGATTGAAGCTGACTGGCAGGAAGTCACCGCCAAAAAGAATCACGAAAAAATCGCGGAACTACCGGAGCTGATGCAGCAGGTGGCCACGGCGGCCGCGGCCATCGCCTTCGCCCCGGAACCGGAAAAACTGCTGTATATTCCCGGCGAAGAACTAACTCTGCCGTCAGACCTAATTCCCCCCTTACCTGCCAGTTCCAGCCAAGACGAACAGCGGCAAATTAAGCCCAAAAACGTTTATGTTTATGACCTTGAAGAAGATAAAAATTTTTGGATTGCTTCGGCGGCGGATTTAGCTGAAATCCAGTGGTATTCGGACTCGCGCCACCTGCTTATGGTGGAGGATAACCTGCCTGCGCAGGCAGGAAAAATCATCCTAGCCGAATATGACGGCACCAACCGCCAGACAGTTTACGCCGGGCCGTTTGTAGGCGAGTTTGCCTATCCCGGAGCCAACGGCTCCAGTTTGCTGATTTTAGCTTCCTTAAACGGCGGTTCGGCCCTGCCGCCCAACCTGTACTCGATTATCCTGAAGTAATGAACTCAATTGAGAAAGCCGTCAAAGTTTTACGTGCCGGCGGTTTGGTAATTTATCCAACCGAAACTTGCTACGGCGCCGGCGTGGACGCCGCCAACCAAAAGGCGATCGACAAACTGCTAGCTTACAAAACCCGGCGCGAAGGCCGGCCGTTATCCGTGGCGGTAACCAATCAAACTATGGCATCAAAATATGTCAAACTAAATCTTACTGCAAAAAACTTATACACAAAATTCCTGCCCGGGCCGTTGACGGTCGTTTCGGCCGGAAAACATAAACTGGCCAAGGGCGTGGAATCAGAAACCGGGACTTTGGGAATCCGGATCCCGGCTCACCCGACCGCTATGGCTTTAATTAAAAAATTCGGCCGGCCGATTACCGCCACCAGCGCCAATGTTTCTTACAAACCGCGGCCGTATTCAATCAAACAATTATTAAGCCAAATTTCTAAAAAACAACGGCGATTAATTGATTTTATTATCGACGCCGGCAACCTGCCCCGGCGGCCGGTGTCCACGATTGTCGACACGACCTTGGACGACCGGCTGATAATCCGGCAGGGAGAAATAATTCCACCCCGGGGTGGAATATTTAAACACCCCGGGGTGGTAACCAAATCGCCTCAAGCCACCATGAAGTTAGCTCAAACACTGTGTTTAAAACACTGGAAAGACCTGCAAACCCGACCGCTCGTATTCCTGCTAATCGGCGATTTAGGCGCCGGTAAAACTGTTTTTGCCAAAGGCATCGGCCAATTTTTACAGATCAAACAGCCGATTACCTCCCCGACGTTTACGATCGGGAAAGAGTATCACTATAACCATTACGGCGTTACCGGTAAATTTTTACACCTGGACACCTGGCGGCTGCAGCACCTCGAGGAATTAACCGGCTTAAAGCTGGAAAAACAGTTCCGGCCAAAGAACATTGTCTGCATCGAATGGGCAGGGCGGGCCTCAACCCCATTACTAAAACTGGCAAAAAAGGCCGGTTCCATCACTATCAGCCTCAAAATAAATCAAGGAATCCATGTCAACGACCGGATAATCAAATACAACTCAATTAGTTTTCACAAATAATCCTAACTATTGACAGCACGGGAAAAGCTTTCTAGAATTAAAACCAGTTGTAAAAACTTGTAAACATTAAGATCTGCCCATGCAACTTTACACAGTTAAAAAAGCGGCGGCCATCATCGGCTGTTCGACTAATACTCTTTATAAATACCTGGACGAAGGCCGGATCAAAGCCAGCCGGGGCACGGCCGAACAGGGCCGGTTCCGCATTCCCCAATCAGCTTTGGAAGAGTTTTTGGGCACGCCCATTACCGACAAACCTCAAGTTTTAACCAACGCCGCTCAAAGTAGCTTGCCAATCAAAATCGTCCGGTTTTTGATTATTTTAAGCCTGGTGCTCATCCTGATTGACATGATTATGACCCAGTCTGTCTCGCTGACCACTCAACTCACACGCCTGTTTTTTCTGGCCATTGCCCTGCTTTTGGCTTACCAAGACGGAGGCTACTTACGTCATCAGACTTAACCAGCAAATGGCGGCGGAAAAAATTCCGCCTGTTAAGACTTTATTACGGCAGCATTGTGGCCCTAATTGTCAGCCTTTCGGCCTTAAACAGCCATTGGGCCGCCTTTGTCTTCACCTTGCCGCTGCCGCTATATTTTTTAATCTCGTCCATTAAACAAAGGGCCAAAAACCGACTGTGGTACTCTGCCTATGCCGATCAACTCAACCAAACTTTATTTTCCGATCGTTTCTCACTGGCCCGGTTTTTGCTCCAGCCGAATCCGGCTTTCCGCTTCAGCCTGATTTTATTAGTCTTTTCCCTATGGTTAAGCTCTTGATTTTATACAATCTGTTTGTGGTGGCCATGATTGAATGGTTAAGTTTAAAGTCGGTTGATTCAGTTACCGGCCTGGTTTTACCCCTGCTGCTGGTGCCGCTTATGGTCCATCTGGCCCTGGAGCTTAAACGCCGGCCAAAGAAACTCGGGCCAATCTCCAAACCGGTAATTTTCCAAAAATCATTAAAGGGCGAAGTCGTCCCGGGCCAGGCCGGAATTTCCGACCGCGACCGCCGCTTGTTTTTAAAATTAATCGGCAGTACCGGCCTATCTTTATTCTTTATGTCTTTAGTTTCCAAAGAAGCCCAGGCGACCTTTTTCGGCTCCATGCCCGGACCGGGAACAATCGCCCTCAAAGACTCAACCGGCGCGACGATCGACCCGGCAAAAAACCACCCCACCGACGGCTATAAAATCAGCCAGCTGGACGATTCCGGCAGTACC
>PCSQ01000137.1:0-3901 GCA_002772455.1 Candidatus Beckwithbacteria bacterium CG23_combo_of_CG06-09_8_20_14_all_47_9
GGTTAGCGCGGTGTCTATTTTACTGTCTAACCTGGGTTTGAAAGGGGTGATCGAGGAGAGCGGGGGGAAGTTTATGGTGGTGTGATATACTGAAACAGTGAAAAAATTATCCGTTGCCCAAAAGAAAAGTTTGGCGGAATTTTTTACCAATTCGGCGGTGGCTTGGTTGACAGTGGGAATAATCGCGCCGCTTTTTACTGAAAAAACTTTGCCGAATTTTATTAGCTCGTTGGTTTGGGGAATATTACTAACATCGACGTTTATGCTGGTGTCATTACAAATAACCAGAGGAGTTAGGTCATGATATCACAGGACCTTTTGAATTTTTTTTCTGCCGCTTCAATTGCCAGCGTCATTATTATTTTGATGGTGTATTTTCTTTTCTTAAGAAAGTGAGGTAACAATGTTAACACCTTTTGTTATTGCCGGAATTGCCGCCGCAATCATCTCTCTGGCAATTGCCCTGTCACTGTATCGGCGTGATTTGAAATAGTTTTTATGCTGACTAAAGTCTGGTCGGCGGCGAGCAAGGGCTTGAACCCGATTGAAGTGGAAGTGGAAGTAAACGTGGCGAGTAAGGGTTTTCCGGCGTTTAACATTGTGGGTTTGGCGACTAAAGCGGTTGATGAGGCCAAAGAGCGGGTGCGGACGGCCTTGATTAATTCCGGCATCGAGTTTCCCCAAAAGAAAATCACGGTGAATCTGGCGCCGGCGGATATTCCCAAAGAAGGTTCGGCTTATGATTTGCCGATGGCCGTGGGGGTGTTGGTGGCAAATGAAGAATTGGAGCTGGATGGGACGAAGCGTTTTTTTTACGGCGAGGTGGGGCTGGACGGGAAACTGAGGCACACCAAAGGCGTGTTTTTACTGGCCAGTTTGGCTAAAGAAAAAGGGGTGAGCGAAGTGTATGTGCCGAAACTTTCGGCCAATGAAGCGGTGGTGGTGGAGGGGATCAAAGTTTATCCGGTAAACAGTTTACTGGATTTGATCCGGCATTTTAAGGGGGAGAAAAAAATTAAAGTGCTGAAAAATTTGGACCGGGAAGAATTGATTGCCGATGCCGAGGCCGAGTTTGATTTGAGCGAGGTGGCCGGGCAGGAGCAGGCCAAAAGAGCTTTGGAAATTGCCGCGGCCGGCGGACATAATTTGCTGATGGTCGGGCCGCCGGGGGCGGGCAAGACCATGCTGGCCCGGGCGCTGCCGGGGATTTTGCCGGCTTTGACCGAGGCCGAATCTTTGGAGGTGACCAAGATTTATTCGGTGACCGGCAACATCGAGCCGGGCGGGGGGTTGATCCGCCGGCGGCCGTTTCGAACGCCGCACCATACCACTTCCAGGATGGGATTGATCGGCGGGGGTTCGCAACCGATGCCCGGCGAGATTTCTTTGGCCCACCGGGGGGTGCTGTTTTTGGACGAGTTTGCCGAGTATCCGCGGTCAATTTTGGAGGCGTTGAGGCAACCGCTGGAGGACGGGGTGGTGAGCGTGGTGCGGGTAGCCGGCTCGTTAAAATTTCCGGCGCGGTTTATGCTGGTGGCGGCGTCTAATCCCTGCCCGTGCGGTTATTTAAACCACCCGAAAAAACCGTGCACTTGCCTGCCCGGCTCGATTTTGCGCTACCAGAAACGGATGAGCGGGCCGATTTTGGACCGGATCGATCTGCACGTTAACGTGCCGTTTGTGGAGGTGGAAAAGTTGCGGTCGAATACGCCGTCAGCTTCATCGGCCGAAGTGCGGGAAAGAGTCAAAGTTGCCCGGAATATCCAGGAAAAAAGACTGGCCGGGGAAAATATTTATTCTAACGCCGAAATGAAAAACAAGCAGATTAAAAAGTTTTGTCAGCTGTCAGAGGATGCCGATCGGTTATTGCTTTCGGCAGTGGATAAGTGGCAGTTGTCTGCCCGGAGCTATTTTCGGGTGATTAAAGTTTCGCGCACGATTGCCGATTTGGCCGGGGCGGCCACAATCGAATATTCCCATGTGGCCGAGGCGCTGCAGTACCGGATGCGGAGTTGATTTTTCGGCCGTTGATTTTCCCAGAGAGAGAGTAGTATGGTGGCAAATGGATCAAGGTCAACCAGTAAAAATTATGATAGTCGAAGACCAAAGCGATTGGTTGGTCAAACATGAGAGGCAATTGCGTGAGAAAGGAATTGATGATATTACAACCGCTAATAGTGTCGAACAAGCAATAAGATTAATTCAGGAGAACGATTTTACGGCTGTGCTGGCTGATGGCCTTGATGGCCTCTATTTTAAAATTGTTGAGGCGGCTCAAGTAAAACAAGGAACTAGAGTAATTGTAATTAGTGCGCGTGAGCCAAAAGAAGAAGCGCAATTCGGTCAAGAGGTTTCTTCAGCTGGGGGAGAATTTATTAATAAGGATAAATTTGGTAATCCAGGATATGAAACTGAATATAAAAATTTGGCAGAGAGTTTGAAAGGTCAAGCGGGAAGAAGTAAAGAAGCACCTGTTTTTTAGTGTTAAGATTGGTTAATGCGGCAGGACAACAAAAAAGTCGGGGCGATCGGAGAGGATGCGGCGGCGCAACTGTTACGAAAAAAGGGCTACCAGATTTTGGAGCGGAATTTCCGGACGCGGTGGGGGGAAATTGATATCATTGCCAGAGGGAAATGGAAGGGTCGGACCCTTCCATTAACTTTGTTTGTGGAGGTGAAGACCAAAACCGGGGACCAGTACGGCGAACCGTGGGAGATGATTAATATGAGAAAGTGGCAGCAGGTGAAAAATATGGCCCAGGTGTATTTAACCAAAAACGGGCTGGGCGAAGTGCCTTGCCGCATCGACGTAATCGGGGTGTGGCTGGACCTGGACCATGAGGTCGAGAAAATCAAACATTGGGAAAACGTGACCGGGCTGGACTTAATTGGCCGTTGATTTTGGCAGAGAGAGAGAGTAGTATGCGGGCAAATGTTACCAAAAACTTTTTCAAACTATTCGATTTTTTCATTTTCTGGAGGTGGAAAACACATATTTGTTGAAGGTACCGGTGTAGATTTTAAAAGTGAATTATCTAGTCACTTGGAAGAATTAAAAGAAGGTCAAAAACCACTTAATATTGCGATAGATTTAGGGGTTTTGAAACCTGAATTTCTTCATAGTCAAGAACTGGTAAGGCAATTGGATAAAGCGAAGCGCCAATTAGACAAATTGGGAGGGGAAATTATTTTAGTAGGTAAGAAGCAGCTAGAAGATATTAGCGGATTAATGTGGAATAGAGCAGAATTTCAGGTGATTGATTTTGAACCAATACCGCCAGTTGGGTATTAGACTAAATAGTGCTATTATTTAGTTAATGAAGCGCATTACGCGTGAGCAACTGAAAAAAATTGGGATCTCGGGAGCTTTGATCAGCGGATTATTGTTAGCGGCAAATTCTTTTGGCTGGAATCCGGAGGGATTATTAAAGACAAAAAATGTTCATGAGAATGAAGCCATCTATCCTAAAAACGGAATAGTTGAGAGTGTGATCGACGGGGATAACCTTGTTCTGGAAAACGGCCAAAGTGTGCGGTTGATCGGGATCAACGCACCCGAGAGGGGTAAGGAGAATTTTGATAAAGCGAAAGAAAAATTAGACAGCTTGACGACCGGCAAAAAAGTTTATCTGGAGTACGATCGGGAAGATGACGGACAATTTGGCCGGTTGATGGCGTGGGCTTGGGTGGATTGCGAGAGCGAGCCAAATTTTTTACCGTGGGACTATATGCGACTCTCATATAACAAATCCCGGCCGGGATTGACGGAAAACCCGGAAGGTTGCCAGGAAGGAAAACTGATTCAGGAGGAAATGGTTAAAGCGGGATTAGCCAAGATTTTAAATTATAAAGGCAGAGCCAAATTAAAATATGAAGAAAGGATAAAGAGCTATGAACAATA
>PCSQ01000137.1:4083-4225 GCA_002772455.1 Candidatus Beckwithbacteria bacterium CG23_combo_of_CG06-09_8_20_14_all_47_9
CGTTGAAGATATCGCAAGCTTGTTGGAGTGATTGAAGTGCACTGTCAAATTCACGGCGAACAATAAAAACTTGAGCTAAATTGTAAAGTGTTGTTGCTGTACCTTGCTTGTCACCTAAATTTTCTTTAATTTCAAGTGATTG
>PCSQ01000137.1:4320-4645 GCA_002772455.1 Candidatus Beckwithbacteria bacterium CG23_combo_of_CG06-09_8_20_14_all_47_9
AAGAGGAGTAGATGTCTAAAGATTGTTGATACAGTTTCATTGCTTCACCGAGATTACCTTGAGCCGCACTAATTTGAGCTAGACTGTGAAGCACGCCACTTTTACCTCTAAGATCGCCAGTTGCCTCAAAAATCTCCAATGATTGTTGACACAACTGCAAAGCCCTGTCAAGATCACCTTTGGAAACGTAAATTTGGGCTAAATTCTGCAAAGTGGCGGGCTTGTTTTGCCAATCGCTAATTCCATCTAAAATTTCAAGCGATTGTTGGTAAAGATTTGTTGCTCTATCTAAATCACCTCGCGCGAATAAAATGCTAGCCATTTG
>PCSQ01000098.1:0-5967 GCA_002772455.1 Candidatus Beckwithbacteria bacterium CG23_combo_of_CG06-09_8_20_14_all_47_9
ACTTTAATGACATAGTTATGATGACTGGATTTGGTTTGCGGTATATCTGCCAAAAGTTTAATCCAGCTGATTTTTTTAAATGCCCGGTTATAACGCCCGGTGATTTTGGCGCGACGGCCGTTGGTTTGGTTTAATTTATCAAACTGGACCAAACCGATGGAGGCGGCAAGGTCGTTCATTTGATATTTAAAACCTAAATCGGTCACGTCGTACTCCCACTTCCTGTGGGCCTTTGGCTGGTCCTGAACATATCTAACCCAAGTTGAAGATGAAATCCCCGACCAAGCCAAATGGCGGATCCGCTCGGCCAAAATTTTACTATTAGTTACCACCATGCCGCCGTCGCCGGTAGTGATGTTTTTGATCGCCGCAAACGAAAAACAGCCGACCGTACCGAAGCCACCGACGTGTTTTCCCCGGTAATACGAACCGGCCGCGTGGGCGCAATCTTCAATTAAAGCGATTTTTTTTTGCCGGCAAATCTTAACCAGCGGTTGTAAATCCGCCGGCATGCCGCCGTAATGGGTGACGATGACCGCTTTGGTTTTAACCGAAATTTTTTTGATTACGTCGGCTGTATCCGTACTCAAAGTGAACTCATCGCAATCGGCAAACACAATTTTTCCGCCAGCCTGCAGTATCGCTTGGTTGGCGGCCACGAAAGTAAGCGATGAGCTGATGACTTCGTCGCCGGGCTTAATCGTAGTTAACAAAGACAAATGCAAGGCGGCGGTGGCCGAGTTTAAAGCCACGGCATATTTAGTGCCGGTTAACTGGGCCAGTTTCTGTTCCAGCGCCAGCGCCTGCGGCCCGTTGCCCAGCCAGCCGGAACGCAGGGTTTTTATTACCGCTTGTTCTTCTTTTTTACCCAAACACGGTTTAAATAACGGGATCATATTCTCTTGGAAATTATAGCAGACAGACTGCCGGTTAAAACGGCTAAATCTGCAGTAACTTGCAGCAACGGCAAATACTTCCACCCCGGGGTGGAAGTATAATGGCCAAGTTTAATTACCGGCCAAAATAAGTAAACCAAAAACAGCGGCGGCCAAGTCAAAAACAAAACATATCTTAACCAAACCGTGGCAATTTTAAGCAAATGCGGCCAATAGCGGGCGCGGACGTCACCCTGGGCATAGTGATAAATTTGGTTAAAAAAACCGGCCCAGGTCGTTTGCATCTGCCACCTGACTTTGGCTCCGGCCACTACCGCCATTTTGCCGGCCGCTTTTAATCTTTGGGCGAAAATTAAATCTTCGCAGTAATTTAGGTTTTCCGGGTACCAAGCCACGCCTTTCCTGAAAGCCAGCGACCGCGACGACGGCAGATAAGTTTTAGGGTCGAATTTATCCGGCATGACCGCCACGAACGGCGCAATCGCTTGCTGAAACGGCGTTTTTATTACCGGCCTGCCTGCGCAGGCAGGCCGGTAATAACCGGCTACCGATATCACCTGTTTATCTTTAAACGGCTTGACCAACCGTTCCAGCCAGTGTTTATCAGCCACACAGCCGGCGTCGGTAATCGCAATAATCTCGTTTTTAGCCGCTTTAATCCCTGTATTTCTGGCCTTTGAACGATTAGTCCCTCTATCACGATCCCGGAACGTGATAGAGTAGTGTTTGATAATATTAACCGTGCCATCGGTCGAGCCGGCATCGACCACAATAATTTCACGCGGGGACAAACTTTGTTCTAAAAGCGAATCTAAGAGGGGCTTAATCGTCCCGGCTTCGTTCAACACCGTGACGACAACACTAACCTTCATGTTTGGTCACCCCCACTACTGCTTTAATCTTGAACTCGACTCCGTCAGATGCCAAAACGACATAGCCGGTATTGGCAATGGAAAACGGCGGCAACTCTTTATAACTGCCATAGCCCAAATGGATCAACAGCAACCGCAGCACGCCGCCATGGGCCACCACCAAGACTTTTTTACCGGCATAAGCAACGCTGACTTCTCGTAGCCAAGTAATCACCCGGTTAACTGTAGTCCCGATGCCTTCGATTTTATGGGGAAACTTAAATTTAAATTTTTCCGCATCGTTTAGACCGTGGAATTTATCCAGCATCTCCCGCAACTCTTCCTCGTACTTGGCTAACGTCATCCCTTCGTAATCGCCGAAACTCCGCTCTCTCAATGCCCGGGTCGTCACCACCGCCAGCTGTCTTTGATAAGCAACAATCTGGGCAGTCTGCCGCGCCCGCAATAAATCCGAGGAAAAAATCGCCGCAAATTTAACCGCCTTAAACCGTTGATTTAAATCCCGGGCCTGCTTGATCCCGGTCTTAGTCAAGGGCACGCCCGAGGTTTTACCCTGCATCAAGTTTTCCACATTCCACTGGCTCTGGCCGTGGCGGACAAGATAAATCACACAATCTCTGTTATGATTTTTAATCATGGTTAATTATAAGGCTTTCTACGAAAACTATCACCGCCGCCGGCTGCTGCCTAAACGGCTAATCACTCCAAAAAACTTTACTTACCGGCACATTGTCAGAACTCTGGATAAATACTGCCCCGGCAAAACCGTCCTGGATTTCGGCAGCGGCGTCGGCACGCTGGCCCTTTATTTAGGCAAACAAGGGAAACAAGTGACCGGAATCGAACTCTCCCAAAAAGCCGTTACGGTTGCCCAAAAGTCCGCCCGGTTATTTAATTTAACCAAAAACGTCGAATTTCACCGGGTGGATATTTTTAAAACCAACTTAAAGCAAAAATTCGATCTGGTTATCTGCTCCGAAGTCTTGGAACATTTGCCTGATGATGGCCGGGCCCTGGACAGGATTTTAAGCCTGCTTCAGCCCGGCGGCCGGGTATTAATTTCGGTGCCTTCGGCCAACGCCCCGTTAATTAAAACCAGGGCGATCAAACACTTTGATGCCTGGTCCGGGCACCTGCGCCGCTACACCGTCGAGTCTTTAACCAAGCTTTTAAACCAGCACCGCTTTCAGGTAATTTTTTCCAAAAAAAACGAGGGAATAATTCGCGACGCTTTATTTGTTTTTCCAACTTTTGCCAGCCAGATTGTCCGGCTGGCTAATCGGTTTGCGCTTATTTCCGACCTAATTACAATAATCGATAATCTGGCTTTAAAACTTTTCGGCGAGGCGCAAATCATTATTGTTGCCAAAGTTCGCGGTAAAGTTTAACCGCCGCTTCCCAATTTTGGGTTTTAACCCACTGGGCTGCCGCTTTTATTTTCATTTGCGCCAAAACCCGGTTTTTAGCATAAAACTTAATCGCTTTAGCTAAATAGCGCGCAGAGCTTTTAACCACAATCCAGTTTTTAAACGGGGTCATTAATAAATAGTCTTTTTTAACCGGGTTGTTGTAGGTGGTCGCCACCAGGCAATGATAGGTAAATGCTTCCAGAATCGAGGTAACGCCGGGAGACAAACAAATAAAGGCCTGGCGGTAAAACGGCGCCGGATCAACCCAGCCGTGCACCCGGCCGTATTGGCCACACTCGCCGGCCAGCGGCCCGTCGCCGCACCAATCCACCCGGAAATTTTTCAAGTAATCCAAAGCCTTAAGGATTTTCGGCAGGCCGGTATCGGCATCCAGCCGGCCCACGTACACCAACCGGTGATAATCTTTTACAAAAGTCTTTTTAGTCGGCACGTCCACCGCCGTGTACATAATTTTGTCGGCCTTGACCCCGTAGTGTTTGGCCGCATAGTCGTGAATGGTAATGTTTTTTCGGGCAATCAAGGCGTCAATTTTCCGGATCAGAATATTCTTTTTGGGAATTGGGTAGATCCCTTCCCAGCCATGGAAAGTAACATAGACTGGCTTTTTGGGCATTAAAATTTTTAAGGGCCAATACCAAATTAAAACGCTGTGGGCATGGACAATATCCGCGTTTTTAAACAAATGCCGGTTTTTTATCATCCACCACCAAATTGATAATAGGCCAAAATATTTAATCGCTAGGGGAGTAAAGCGGATAATTTTAATGCCATCTTTAGTTTCGGATTTTGCCAATCCCCCTTCGTGCCGGCTGGTCACCACCGTTACCTGATCGCCTTGTTTAACCAGCCGCCGGGACAGTTCCAGCACCTGCTTCTCGACCCCGCCTACGTGCGGCCAAAAATACCTGGTTAAAAATACGATTTTCATTTACCTAGATTATAAACTATGGTAAAATACGGCCATTATACCATCTGAATTACAAGCCAGAGAGAATGTTTATAATGTATTAACCGGTCTGGCTTCTCCAGATAAACTTTACGTCCCGGCCATTAACGCTTTAATGGCTCATTCACCCATTCCGATACATGCCATTGTTGCCGTACCCGGAGCCACTGCCCCATCTTTTCATGAATCAATAACTGATGAGGCTCCAGAAGATTGGGGGGAAACGTTTGTAACAAACGGGGTTAAATTAGAAATTCCGGCTGATTATGGCGCGTGGCAAACTTTACTGGAAACTCTGACTCCGAATGTTGAGGAACAAACTTATCACATTCTCCATCATCTAGTTTCAGCCGTCGCCGTCTTCTCTGGGAAAACTATACCCGAAGTAGATAAACTACTCGGTGCTTTAGACAATTTTTTGGGCGAGCCGGATCAATATGGCGCCACCCGTCTACTAAAGAGCTTAATCTCCGCCTGAAACCCAATCCTACTTCCAGCCCACGCTGCCGCGTTGAATAAACATAGATTTCCTTAAGAATAATTAAAATTAAAAATTTGTAAAATTTTTGCTAATTGCTTTTACTTAAATATAAGTGATAGATTTATATTGAAAGAAGAATTGAATGAAATTGATGGTTGGCCGGCCTAATTTTTCTTTTTTATCGCATTTAGCGACTTTGTTTCTTTTCTTCGTTTTAGCCTCAACTAAAAACCAAGCTTTTGCTAATGAGTATTTTGTTGCACCTAACGATTCCGCAGGTCTCATTAATGCAATAAATGAAGCAAATAATAATAGCGAAATAGATACAATAAATTTAGCAAGCGAATCAATTTATAGTTTAATAGATCCTATTGACAATCTTGTCTTTAATTCGGTGTATGGGATTAATGGATTACCCGTCATTAATAGTGATAATGAAATTATTATTAATGGGAATAATTCAACAATTAATCGCGAAGGTACAGCACAAAGATTCAGAATATTTGCTATCCAATTTCCAGGCAAATTAACACTAAATAATATTACAATTAAAGGAGGATTTAGTACTTCTCCAAATATTGGCGGTGGAGCTATATTAAATCTTAGTGGTACGTTAATTATCAATAATTCTAGGGTTTCCAAAAATACTGCCCTTATTGGTGGAGGGGCAGGAATTTGGGCTCTTGGGGGTACTTCTTACATATCAAATTCTACAATCTCTGAGAATAATTCTGGAAATAATGGAGAAACTATATCAAGTGGTGGAGCTTTTGTAAAAAGAGGCCTAGGATTATTTCAAGTCTCAGATAGTATTATTGAAAACAATGAAGCAGAAACAATTGGAGGAGCAATATACTCAAATGCAACATCATCTGGAGAAATTAATATCACAAATAGCCGAATTCAAAATAATTCTACGAGGCTTCAAGGTGGAGCAATATACAATTATCAAGGCAAAATAAATATTACAAACAGTTGCATTAATGGAAATTTACCCAATGCTGTAATAAATGAAACGGTATCTTCTTTTATTATTTCTGCGATCAATAATTGGTGGGGGAATGAAAATGGTCCATCTGGAGCAGGAAGCGGGTCAGGAGATTTTATTAGTAGTCGTATAGACTATATACCATTTCTTTCTTCTTGTCCTCCTCTTTCGTCTCCAAGCCCGTCGCCGGAGCCTAACCCATCGCCAACCCCCACTCCCTCTCCTTCACCCAGCCCGTCGCCAAATACTCCGATTGTGTTTTTGCCGGGCTTAGGCGGCAGTTGGAACACGTCAAATATAATCAGCGGCAACAGCGGCGGGGTGTGGAAAAAAACTCCGTTTATCAAAGTTTAT
>PCSQ01000098.1:5975-6361 GCA_002772455.1 Candidatus Beckwithbacteria bacterium CG23_combo_of_CG06-09_8_20_14_all_47_9
TAAAAACACTTTTTTAAATGCCGGGTACACTGAAAGTGACGATTATTTTGAGTTTTACTATGATTGGCGCCAGCCGGTTGATAATATTGCCGGTCAGCTGAATAACTATATCAACACTAAATTTGGAGCAGGAACTAAAATTAACCTGGTTGGTCATAGTCTCGGCGGCTTAGTCAGCCGGACATACGCCCAAAGATATGGTGAAAGTAAAATTAATCAAATCGTCACCGCCGGTTCCCCTCACCAAGGGGCTATTCCCGCTTACCTGGCTTGGTCCGGGGCCCAGCTTAAAGAAGGAGATAATTGGGAATCACTCGGTTTAGGCCTGTATCTGCATTTGCATCAGGGTCGGTTTAACTCACCGGTTACCGCCATCCAAACTTTGG
>PCSQ01000098.1:6373-9933 GCA_002772455.1 Candidatus Beckwithbacteria bacterium CG23_combo_of_CG06-09_8_20_14_all_47_9
AAGATCTATTGCCAATTTTTGATTTTACAAAAAACTTAAGCGGGGAAATTATACCGGTAAACTCACTGCACACCGCCAATAATTTTCTGAATGATTTAAAAACCGATCTGACTCCAACCTTAACCGATTTAATGACTAACATTGCCGGCAACCAACAATCCGGTATCAAATGGGTCAATTTAGGAAACAGAAGTTTAGCCGATCGTCTGCTCAACCGCTGGGCCGATGGCCACCCATCGAGCTATGATTACACTAATGACGGCGACGCCACGGTTTTAGCAGAGAGCGCTTTGATCAACAATGCCAACCAAATCCAGATTGCCAATTCCCACCAGGATTTAGTCCAAACTACCACCGGCATCGAAACAATTTTGACGGCTCTCAACCTGACCGCTATTCCCCAAACCGGCAACGAACAGCCGGCCAGAAATCCCGGCCTATTTTTCCTGCTCCACTCCCCGGCCGAAATTACCGTGACCGCCCCCGACGGTAGCCAAGCCGGCTTCAATGTGGCCAGCCCGATGCCCAACGCTTTTTACAGCCCGGAGGATAAATTGCTGTTAATTTACAACGCTGTCTCCGGCAATTACCAAACGGAAATTACCGGCACCGGTAACGGCGAGTACCAACTCGACATCGGTCAATTGACCGATAACGGTGAACATTGGTCCTCACTGGTTGACGAAATTACTTTAGGTGAGACCGATGATTGGACAGTAAACTTTAATCTGCAGCAGCCCCTGGAAGACCCGATCATTGATGATAACGGCCAGGATAAAATCAACCAAGCCAAGCTCCGGTTGGAGCAACTAAAACTTCAAACCAAACCAAAACTTCGGGTTTATTTAAACCGAATCACCCGGCTGTTAAATAAAAACGGGGTCGCCTCACTGCGCCTGGCACTAACCTCCACTTACAAATTCCGCTACTGGGTCAATAAATTTGCTCAAAGCGATGCCTACTTAAAAAGCGAGGCCGATCAAATCGGCCAACTGTTAACCCAAGCCTTAGTCACAATTGGCCAAAACAGCTACAGCTTGACCAAAAAACAAGTCCAGGCCGAACTCAACGCCGCCTTAAAAACCAAACAACAACTGGAGGCTAAGGCTGGTCAAATTAACGGAGCTAACGAAGTTTTAGGCAATACCCTGGATTTAATTAACCGTTACTCTGATCGGGCCCAAACCAGTTTTAACCAAAACAGTTTCTGGCAAACCCATGCCGACGCCTTGGTAGTCAGGGTGTTAGCTATCGAGGGCAACGCATTTATCCGTTAGTGGAGCTGATAGGTTTCGAACCTATGACCTCTTCGATGTGGACGAAGCGCGCTACCGCTGCGCTACAGCTCCTCGCTTGACTGATTATAGCAAAATCTCTACTATTAAATGATGGAAGACGAAGAGAATAATTTGTTGCGGCGGCTGTGGCTGTGGTTTTTGGATTTTATTGAAACGATTGTCATTGCTTTGGCAATTTTCGTCGTCGTTTACCGGTTCTTATTCCAACCGCACCAAGTCAAAGGCAGTTCGATGTACGACAACTTTCATGATGGCGAGTATTTGCTGACCGATAAGGTTACTTACCGTTTCCGCTCCCCCGAGCGGGGCGACGTGGTTGTGTTTAAAGCCCCGCAAAACGAGGATTACGACTACATCAAGCGGATCATTGCCCTGCCCGGCGATACGGTAAAAATCAGCGGCGGCCAAGTTTTTGTTAATAATACCTTGATCAACGAATCCGGATTTTTAGATGCCCGAATCACCACTCATGCCGGACTTTATGCCAAAGAAGGGCAAAACGTCACCATTCCCGCCGCCGAATACTTTGTCATGGGTGACAACCGCAACAACTCGTCCGACTCGCGCGAATGGGGACCGGTACCGGCAGCTAACCTGGTTGGCCGGACTTGGCTGCGTTATTGGCCGGTTAATCTGCTGGGAGTGATCGACAAGTACCCCAAAAACTAACCGGTAATCGCTTTCACCAATTTATTCAGCAATGGGTCAGTTTCGGCTAAAGTGCCGTGAAGATAGATCAATATTCTCGTTTCCCGGCTGGTGCGGACCAATTTGACGGAGTGTTTTTGGCCCAAAGCCTGATTCAGCCGGTTGGCTATCTCGTCGATTTCTTCGCTTACCAGTTTGGGGACCTGGTGCCCGGCGGCCGTCAGTTTCTGGCCGGTCTTATCTTTCATTCGCCTGGCTAAATCTTCGGCCCGGCGGACCGAACCGGATTCTTTAAGTAAAATCTTATAAGCATCGATCATTGCCTGTTTGTCGTCAATCGACGCCAAGGCCCGGGCATGACCCTCGCTGATCAAACCGGAGATTAAACCGTCTTTCAAAGCGTCCGGCAAAATCAGCAGCTTCAAAGTATTGGAAACATAGGCCGGGCTCTTGCCGATCCGCTGGGAAATTTCGGCGTTGCTTAAATCAAATTCTTCAATCAACCGTTCAAAGGCTTTGGCCCGGTCGATCGCGTTTAAATCGGTTCTTTGGACATTTTCCACCAGGGCCATTTCCAGCATCCCCTGGGGCGAAGTTTCTTTGATAATGCAGGGCAAGCTGGTCAAACCGGCCAGTTTGGCCGCCCGCCAGCGCCGTTCGCCGGCGACGATCTGATAGCCCGCCGGGGTATGCGCCACGATTAACGGCTCTAAAATGCCGTGTTCCCGGATCGAATCCACCAAATCCATCAGCGAATCCGGGGAAATCATGCCCCGCGGCTGCAGCGGATTTGGCTGAACTTTGTCAATTTCCAAATGAGTGATACTGGCTTGATCGGGCATAAGCAGTTAAGCGGCGGCCACCGCCACAAATTGTTTGCCTTGTTTTTGAAAAAACTTCACCCGGCCGTCTTTAAGGGCAAATAAAGTAAAATCCCGGCCCTTGCCGACGCCGGCGCCGGCGTGCCACTTGCTCCCGTTTTGCCGGATAATAATCATCCCGGTTTTAATTTTCTCGCCGCCGAACAACTTAACGCCTAAACGTTTTCCCGCCCGGGACGGGTGCTGGGTCGTTGAACCGGCAGTTTTTTTATGGGCCATAAGTTTATGTTTACACTAAATTTTCACGACTTTCAACTCGGTTTGCCATTGCCGGTGGCCTTTTACCCTCCGGTAACGGGATTTAGACTTAAATTTAGACACCCGGATTTTTTCACCCCGGGATTGGGCGGTAATCACCGCAGTCACCGCCGCGCCTTTAACCAAAGGTTGGCCGACGACGACTTTATCCCCGTCAATTGTCAGTAAGACTTCTTTAAACTCGACTTTATCTTTCTCTTTTCCCGGGAGCCGGTCGACAATCAAGGGCCGGCCGGCCGTCACCAAGTGCTGCTTTCCCTGAATTCTGACCACTGCGTATTTCATGATAGGGATTATAAACCAGATTGGGAAAATTTCCAAACACTGCCGACCAATCCCAGGCTGATCATGATTGACAGCAGAGAGCTCCCGCCGGCAGAAACTAAAGGCAAAGTAATCCCGGTAACCGGCATCATCCCCAGATTCATTCCGATCGTCACCACCGCCTGAAACCAAAGCATAATGATGACTCCGG
>PCSQ01000098.1:9982-15590 GCA_002772455.1 Candidatus Beckwithbacteria bacterium CG23_combo_of_CG06-09_8_20_14_all_47_9
CAACCGGCGCAATAGCCAAAGATAGCTCAATAACAAAACCGCGCCGGCCGCCACCCCCAATTCCTCGGTTATGGCCGAAAAAATAAAGTCAGTCTGCCGCTCCGGCAAAAACTGAAGCTGTGATTGGCTCCCCCGGCCCAAACCCTGGCCCAACCAGCCGCCGCCGCCCACGGCAATCAGCGCCTGGATCACCTGGTAACCGGACCCGGCCGGATCGGCATAAGGATTGACAAACCCGGTCAAACGCTCTTTCTGGTATGGCTGCAGCAGGCGGAAAATTAAGGGAAAGCTGATTAAAACCACTCCTAAAAATCCGAATATCTGCCGGCGGTCCACCCGGCTGTTAAATAATAATCCCAGCCAAATGACCCCAACCACCAAGCTGGTTCCCAAGTCCGGCTGTTTAAAAATCAGGCCAAAAGGCAGTAGTAACAGCAGCAGATATCCGCCCAGTTTTTGGCTGGCAGATAAATAAGCGGCAAAAATTATTATCAACAACGGCTTGACCAATTCCGACGGCTGCAAACTGAAACTGCCTAAGGGAATCCAGCGGATCGCCCCGCGGGTGGTCACGCCAAAAATGTATGGCAGCAGCAGTAAAAAAATAATCAAACCGAGATACTGGCGGCTGAAAAAACGATGCTGACTATAGGGATAATTGCTGACCAAAACAAACAAACCCAATCCCAAAATAATAAACACTCCCTGGTTTAAGGCCAACTGCCAACTTAAAGACCCCAATACCAGCAGGCTCAAACCGAACAGCGGCAGCAGCGGCCACAGCAGGCGCCGTCCGGTCATAACCGGACCAGTTTAAACTCTTTACCCAACCGCAGCTCTTTAACCAAAGCCTGTTTTTTAATATCGTCGGCATGATCTTTGGGCCAGGCAGGCAGTTCAACCATTACCAATTCACTTAAACCGGTATTGGCGGCTTTTCTCGCCGCCTGAATCTTCCGGACGATGTCCCGGGCATCGCCCTCGGCTTTTAGCTCCGTGGTAATCAGAGTATCCAACTCCACCCCGCCTTCACTCTTATACTGCAAATCTTTAAGATTGGTTTCGGCTAAAACCAAGTCTGTCAGAGACTCCGGCAACGGGGAAACGGCAACAACGGCTTTAGCCAGCGGCTGGCGCAGGGGTAAGTTTAAAGCCTTTCTTTGGGAATGGATTTTTTCCACCAATTGTCTGGCTTTATTCATGTCGTTTTCCAAATCAGGATTAATTAATTTTTGGTCAAACTTGGGCCAATCGGTCAAATGGACCGAATCCCCGGAGCCGGTCAAATTATGATAAATCACCTCGCTGATAAACGGCGTTACCGGCGCCATTACCTGGCTTAACTTAAGCAGGGCCCAGGCCAAGGTTGACTGCGCCGCCTCTTCCTGCCGCACCCGTTCCCGGCTGTTTCTTAAATACCAGGTGGAAAGGTCAGTCACGTAGGCCTGGATCAACCGGCAGGCGGCCACGGTATTATAGCCGTCCAAACTCTCGGTCACGTTTTTAATCAGGCTGTAAGTCAAACTCGTCAGCCACTGATCCAAAATGTTTTTGGTTACCGGTACCGGGTCAGACGGCGTTTTCGCCACGTAGAGTTTATAAAAACTAAAAACATTAAAGGCGATGGATATCAGCTTTTGGTAAATTTCTTTAACCGTAATTTCCGAAAAATTGGGGTTATCCGCCTGCATTACCGAAGAGGACATCAGATAAAACCGCAGGGCGTCGACCCCGTATTTTTCGATTAACAAATTCGGATCGGGAAAGTTGCGCTTGCTTTTGCTCATCTTGGTCCCGTCCTGCGCCATTATCGTCCCTGTAGTTAAAACGTTTTCAAACGACGGCTTACCGAATAAAGCCACTGATATAACATGCAGGGTGTAAAACCAGGCCCGGGTCTGGGCAATGTATTCAGAAATAAATTGGGCCGGGTAATTGGCTTCAAACTTGGCTTTATTGGCAAACGGGTAATGAAGTGAGGCAAACGACATACTGCCGGATTCCACCCAGCAGTCAAATACCTCTTTTACCCTTTGGCCCGGATCGGTTTTTTGATCATCGACCCAAACACGGATATCGTCGACGTGTTCACGGTGAATATCGGTTAGCCGATTCGCCTGCGGCTGATCCACCGCCCAGGTTTTTAATTCCTCAATTGAGCCGATGACCCGGATTTTCCCGGTTTTGGGGCTTAACCAAATCGGCAAGGGCGTGCCCCAATAGCGCGACCGGGAAATGTTCCAATCCGGCGCTTCTTCCAGGCCTTTGCCGAACCGGCCGTGCTTCAAATGCCCGGGGTACCAATTAATCGATTCATTGGCCTTAAGCAGCGGCGGTTTTAATTTTTGGATATTGATAAACCAAGCGGGAACCGGCGCGTAGTAAAGCCGGGTGCTGCAGCGGTAGCAAACCGGCACCCGATGAGTGTAAACCTCGTGGCGGTAAATTAAGCCCCTTCGCTCTAAAGCCCCGTCGATCAGCGGATCGGCTTTTAAAATAAACAGGCCCGCCCAAGGTTTAACTTCCGGCTTTAGCTTACCCTCGTCGTCGACGTGTTCAATCAATTGAATTTGGTGTTTGGTCATTACCCGGTAATCGTCCTCGCCGTAAATGGCCAAGGTGACAATCCCGGTGCCGTCTTCGGCCGTCACGTAATCATCGGCCACTACCACCCCGTGCCGTTCGTCCGGCTTGGCCGGATAAAATCGGAAGTGCTCTTCAAACTTTAATTTTTCCAGTTCTTTACCGGTATAGTCAGCCACGACTTCATCCGGTTTTCCGGTTAAAATCTTCAGCCGGGTTTTGGCCAAAATATAAAATTCTTTTCCCTGACGGACTTTAACATAAGTTAGCTTCGGGTTAACCGCCAGGGCCGGGGTGGCCAATTTATTCCAGGGCGTCGTCGACCAAGCCAGTAAAAACGTCTTGGCTTGGCCTAAAACAGGATACTTGTAAATTGTCGAGGTGTCTTTAATTTCCGCGTAAGAATTATCCATGGCGATTTCAAAATTAGACAGCGGCGTGCCGCAGCGGGGGCAGTAAAGGATTACCCGTTTACCTTGATACACCAAGCCTTTTTCATAAAGGGATTTAAACGCCCACCAGACCGATTCCATATAATCGGCATCCATAGTTTTGTAGGAATTTTTAAAATCCACCCAGCGGCCCATGCGCCGGATGGTTTTTTCCCACTCCCTGTCAAAGCGCAAAATTGCCGAGCGGCAGGCGTTATT
Organism: Candidatus Beckwithbacteria bacterium CG23_combo_of_CG06-09_8_20_14_all_47_9; assembly: GCA_002772455.1. Taxonomy (GTDB): domain Bacteria; phylum Patescibacteriota; class Microgenomatia; order UBA1400; family CG1-02-47-37; genus CG1-02-47-37. Next base: position 13,216 of record PCSQ01000098.1, read on the forward strand.
AAATTCAGCTATCCCCATGGCCTCGATCGCTTTTTTGCCGCCTTTAAGTTCTAACTCTTTTTCGACCATGTTTTCGATCGGGATGCCGTGGCAGTCCCAGCCCCACACCCGCTCGACCCGGTAACCTTTCATCGTCCAGTAGCGCGGAATGACGTCTTTAGTGGTCGAAGATAAAATGTGGCCGTAGTGCGGCAGGCCGGTGGCAAACGGCGGGCCGTCGTAAAACACGTAAGATTTTTTCGGGTCGCGCCGGTTCACCGACTCTTCAAACGCTTTCGTCTCGTCCCAAAAATTGAGCACCTCGTGCTCCAGCCGGGGCAAATTTTGGTGGGTTTGGTAATTGGTTATTTTCAGGCCCATACAAGGTATGATAACAAAAAAATCGCCCCGCGGCGATCATTAAGCAACTTGCCGATGTTAATCGGTATCGTCAGTATTCTCCCTCATCGGGAAAATTTTGTCAAATATTTCGTGGGCTTTATCTCCCGCCCACTCATTCGGCAATAACTCAAATGGCAATTGCGGATCTTCCTTTAAGATATATAAGTATTGGACGGCCGCATTTGAGTTATGTTGATATCGATTAATAAAATCAAGGTACTTAGCGTTAATTTCATCAAGCCGGTAAACCCGGCTCACCAAAGTTTTGATATCTTCGTTCCCGATATAACCATCCCTGCCTATACAGGAAATAATTATGTCACCGGCAAATCCAGGTTTTTTGACATAATCTTGTAAAAGAGTTTGCGGGTTGTACGGCGTAATCCAAACGCTCCCCTGAAGATAACCCGCCCCCAGCGTTTTTAACATCGTTCTCAACTCATTTCTGTACTTCCTTTTTACTTCAGGAATATCATAAGTAACCAGGTACAGCACTCTATCCCACGGTCGCTTCTTTTGATATTGGGGAATAATCCTGGCCAGTCTGGTTTTCCCGGCACTGGTAATTGCCGGCTCTTTCAAACTCCTGATCAATCCCTGCCTTTTTAGATGAATGATCGCCCGCTTCAAAGTCTGGTAGTTCACCGCTGCCAACCCAGCCATAGCTTCGTCAAACGTCTGATGAGCCCCGCGGCTGGTCTTGCCTTTCCCCCAGGAAGCGCCGAGGAGATAAAACTGGAATAACAACAAATCCGTTACCGTCATCAGTAAACCCTCGCTTAGTTTTAAAGCCAGTTCCCTAAATCCTTTTTGTCTCATCACCTAATCATAACATAATGACGGCCGCATTGGATTTATGTCTTTATCGGCCCTGGCGCAAGAAGGCGGGAATGTCCAGTTCAGTGTCGGATTCTTCCCGGGGCTCGGAAAACTCTTTTTTCTCGCCGTTGGTCTGGTCGTTGATTAACTCGGCTACGGCCGGTTGGGTGGCCGCTCGGCCGGAAATGTCCCGCAAACGCTGGCGGGTTTCGTCAAAACCGGTGGCAATCACCGTAATTTTAATCTGATCAACCAAAGTTTCATCGATGACCGCGCCGAAAATAATTTCGGCGTCGGCATCGGCAGCCTTAGAAATAATCTCGGCCGCCTGGTTGACCTCGTGCATGGTGAGATCCGACCCGCCGATGATATTAAACAGCATTCCCTTAGCCCCCTCGATCGACGTTTCCAAAAGCGGCGAGACAATCGCCGACCGGGCCGCTGTCTGCGCCCGATTTTCGCCCACACCGGAACCGATACCCATTAAGGCCGAGCCGGCACCGGCCATCACGGTTTTGACGTCGGCAAAATCGACATTAATCAAGCCGGTGGACGTAATCAGGTCGGAAATCCCCTGGACCCCTTGAGATAAAACGCCGTCGGCCATCCGGAAGGCTTCCAGTAAAGTCAGGTTTTTGTCGATTATGTCCATCAAGCGCTGATTAGGCACGACGATTAAGGTGTCAACTTTTTCTTTTAATTTCTCGATTCCCTCTTCGGCGGCCACCATCCGCCGGGTGCCTTCAAATAAAAACGGCTTAGTCACCACCGCCACGGTCAAAGCCCCGGACTCTTTGGCCACTTCGGCAATCACTGGACAGGCTCCGGTCCCGGTACCTCCGCCCATGCCCGCCGTCACGAAAACCATGTCACTGTCGAATAGAATTTCCTGAAGTTTTTCTTTAGATTCCTGCGCCGCCTGCTCGCCGATTTTCGGGTTGCCGCCAGAACCCAAACCCCGGGTCAATTTCTGGCCGATCTGAACTTTAGTTTGCGCCTGACAGGCTAACAGCGCCTGGGCATCGGTATTAATACTGATAAATTCCACGCCCTTAATCTGTCCTGAAGCGATCATGGAATTAACGGCATTATTGCCGCCGCCGCCAACCCCCAAAACCTTGATTTTGGCAAAAGTATTTAAATCCGGTTTGACCAAAGCCATAATTCAATTAATT
>PCSQ01000098.1:15612-18533 GCA_002772455.1 Candidatus Beckwithbacteria bacterium CG23_combo_of_CG06-09_8_20_14_all_47_9
TTATCAACGGTCCCCTTGAATTGAATCTTGCCGATAAATTTACCCATCGATTTAAAAGACGAGTCGGCTTTTATCCCCTTGGCATTTTTCACCCCGTACTCAATCAATCCCCACGCCGCCGAATAGGCCGGCGATTTAATCTCGTCCACCAGACCGGACAGGCCTTTGGGATAACCCAACCGGACCGGTAAAGACAAACAGCGTTTGCAGGCCGTGGCCAAACCAACCGTCAAAGCTCCGCCGCCGGTCACCACCACCCCGGCCGGAGTCGAACCGCCGAAACCGGATTTTTTCAATTCTTCGCCGACCAAAGTAAAAATCTCGTTCAGGCGCGGCCGGATAATTCCTTCCACTAAAGTTTTACGGGATAGCTTGCCGACTTCTTCGTTTAAATTCAGTTTTTTAACATCCAGTTCATCGCTATCCGGTTCCGTCTCGTTTAAAGCCGATAAAGCCAGCTTAATTTTTTCCGCCGCTTCCAGGCTGACCCGCAAACCGATCGCTAAATCATTGGTAATATTTTTCGCCCCCACCGGTAAAACCGAAGAATAGGATAAAGCGCCGTCCACAAAAACGGCAATCGAGGCACTGCCGCCGCCAAGATCAATTAAAATCACCCCGAGTTCTTTTTCGGTCGGCGTCAGCACCGCTTCGGCGCTGGCTAACCCGGAAAAAACTAAACTTTCAACTTCCACGCCGATTTCCGCCACACACTTACCCAGGTTACGCATGGCCGTACTTGACCCGGAGACTAAATGGGCTTCGGCCTCCAGGCGCACCCCGCTCATCCCGACCGGATCCTTGACTCCGTCCTGGCTGTCAACCTTAAAATCCCGGGGAATCACGTGCAGGACTTCCCGGGCCGACGGCAGAGAAACTGCCCGGGCGGCTTCAATTACCCGGGCGACGTCCTGTTCATCGATTTCTCCTTCCGGTTCGGCCACCGCCACCACCCCCTTTGAGTTTAACGATTCAATGTGGGTCCCGGAAACCGAAACCAAGGCCGAAGCAATCGAGTACCCGGCCATCCGTTCAGCCGCTTCCACGCTTTGAGTAATCGATTCGATTGTCTCGTCAATGTCCACAATCTGGCTTTTGCGCAAACCCTTAGCCGGTTCGGTCGCCACACCGATAACGTTAATTTTTTCCTGGTCCAAAGACAGCGAGGCAATCACCGTGGTGATTTTGGTAGTGCCGATGTCGATAGCCGAAATGAGTTGTGATTTTGGCATTAATGGTTTAGTAAGTTAAGATTGGTTTATCAAACCTTAAATCAATTTTTGTTGGTACAGGCTCCCCTATTTTAATATTGGATAAGATAAATTGTAAAGAAGCAACCGCCGGCGCAAAATCCGCCCCGGCCAAAATCAGCGCTTCCGGACCGGAAACGGTTTTGACCAAATAAGTCTCGTCAGTCTGCCTGATTATCTGGCTAAAGGTAACATAATAAGCCGCCAAAGTGTTAACCAGCCGGGCCAAATCCAGGCTTAGAACCGATTCGCCTTCAACCAGGGACAGCTCTTTAGGCCAAATAACTTCAACCAGGGGCTGGTTGACTAAAGTCGGCGGTAAATAAACAAACCCGGTTTTATCCAAATAAAACCGCGGCCCGTCCGGCTCGACCTTGATCGCCGCTACCGGCAGGCGCCGCCCCAAATCAATCAGCAGGCGCGACGGCAAACGCTTGCTGATTTTAATTTCGGTCAGGGTCGGATCAAAACTCATAATCTGCCGGGAGACAGAACCGGACGATAACGAGAAAATATTCCGGCCGACAAAAGACAGCAAGACCGGTTCCAGCTGCAGCGGGCAGGGATAATGGTTTAAACGGCAATCGATATGCCGAACTTTAAAATATCCCCGCTGGCCCAGGCCAACGGCGGCGGCCAGTAAAATTACAACACTGACAAGCTTGAACATAACCGGAATAAATTTGACGCCGCGTTCATCACCCGGGAACGCGGAAAGCCCAAACCGCGCCGGGTTTGGGGCAAACGGTCAACTTGATTAATCGCCCCAAGTAAACTTGCCGGAGTCAGTTGATCCTGGGGCAAGACGACCGCCAAACCCAGTTTTTTCAGATAGTGAGCGTTAATTGCCTGTTCGTTTTTTTGGGTATGCGGCAAAGGCACCAGCACCGCCGGAATTTTAAGATAAGCCAGTTCGGTCACGGTATTTATTCCCGCCCGGCCGATTGCCAACCGGCAGCGGGAATAAATTTGTGCCAATTCGTCAACGGAAAAGTATGATTTCGTCACATAGTTTTTCCGCCCGGCCGGCCGGGGCAAGCGGCCATACTGGTGGTAAACCATAAACTTTTTTGTCAATTCAGGCAGAAGCGGTTCCAGGGTTTGATTAATAATTTGCGCGCCCTGGCTGCCGCCGCTAAAATACAAAACTTTTTCCGGCCGGCGGCGGACCTTGAGGATGGTTTGCCTGACCGGATTACCGGTAAGAACGATTTTATGCCTTGGAAAATATTTTAAGCTTGATTTCCAGGAGACGGCAATCCTATCCGCTACCCTGGCAGTCAGCCTTGACGCCAACCCGGCCCCGAAAGTTTGTTCATGAATTATAATCGGCAAATGAAGCAGTTTGGCGGCCAAGACAACCGGAACACTGCTAAACCCCCCGAAACTAATCACCAGCTCTGCTTTAATTAATTGAAGTTTCCGCTTAACCTGCCAGACCAGACCGGGCAGCCTGACGCCGCCAACCAGCGAACCGAACCAATCGTAACGTTTAAACTTCGGGCCGGTGGCACTGGATAATTGAAACACGGTCCAACCTGCCTGCGCAGGCAGGTCTTTCGGCAGTTGTTCCATCAGCGCCTGGGCGGGAGTTGGATGACTACCGGTAATCACCAATCTCATAAACGTTTTTTCGGGTTCTGCCGGAACCGGGAAATATTTAATAACAAA
>PCSQ01000098.1:18554-19180 GCA_002772455.1 Candidatus Beckwithbacteria bacterium CG23_combo_of_CG06-09_8_20_14_all_47_9
ATCAAACTCGAACCGCCGTAAGAAATAAACGGCAAAGGCACGCCGGTTAACGGCAACAAAGCCATTATCGCTCCCAAGTTAATAAAAATCTGCAGCGCCAGCCAGCCGGTAATTCCCACCGCCAGCAAACCGGAAAACCGGTCCGGGGCCAAACGGGCAATCGTCAATCCGCGCCAAATAATCAGAAATAAAGTCAAAATTAAAATCGCCCCGCCGAAAAATCCCACCTCCTCGGCAATAATGGCAAAAATTGAATCGGTCGTCACTTGGGGTAAAAACTGATATTTTTGCCGCGACTCGCCCAAACCCAAACCCCACCAGCCGCCCGAACCGATGGCAATCAAAGCTTGGCGGATGTGATAAGAACTGCCTTGCGGGTCCCGCAGCGGGTTTAAAAAAGTCAGCAGCCGTTCCTGCCGGTAACGCGACGAAAAAATCAGGCCCAACCCGGTTATTGTCCCGATACCGGACAGGACCAAAAGCGATTTAATTGAAGCCCCCGAAGCATAGAAAACCAGGACTCCCGTACTAATGATGACCAGCGCCGTTCCCAAATCCGGCTGCAGCGTAATCAAACCCAAAAAAACGCCCAAAATTGCTAAAAAATTCCAGAACGGCCGGGTTTT
>PCSQ01000098.1:19193-19413 GCA_002772455.1 Candidatus Beckwithbacteria bacterium CG23_combo_of_CG06-09_8_20_14_all_47_9
GCCAAATAAATCACCAAAGCCAGCTTGGCCAGCTCGGTCGGCTGAAGCTCTAACCCGCCCAAGCTCAACCAGCGCCTAGCCCCCAAAGACTGGATTCCCAACCCGGGAACGAGTACCAAAATCAGCAAAATTAAGGTCAAAAAAAGAAGTAACGGTGAAAATTTCTTGATTAAACTTAAAGGGGTAACCGCGGCGGCGGCCAGCGCCGCCATCCCAAAAA
>PCSQ01000092.1:0-1989 GCA_002772455.1 Candidatus Beckwithbacteria bacterium CG23_combo_of_CG06-09_8_20_14_all_47_9
AAACAAGGCCTCTTCGGTGGTGTCGTAATGCGTTTCCAAAGACGGATCAAGAGTTAGAATGTCCTCGGTTTTAAGCTCCCGGGGCAGATAAAATTTTAAGGGGACGGTTTGGGAGATGACGGCGGAAGGATTGGTAATCACGCCCCGGAAAATAATACTGCCTTCCTCCAGCCAGAGCGCTCGGACCGATTCGCCGGCATTTATGGCCAGAATTTGCCGGTTCAGGCCCAGCAGTGCCTGCAGGTTAAAGACTAAATTTTTAAGGTTAAGTTTTTGATCCTGGCTGGTTTTGGTCGGCTGCAGCAGCTGGTCGCCGCCGGGGTATTCGTTTAAAACCAAAACTTGCTTTTGGCTGTTAACGATGGCGCGGTCCAGGACGGATTCGCCGAGTCCATTCCAATCGTCCAGGAGGACCGCCAGCTTTTGGCTTTCGGCTTTTAGAGAGTCGTTTCTCTCGCTCACTTTAGCCAAAAAGCCAAAGAGAGTCGGTTCTTGGCTGTCATTGCCGGGTTCACCGACTAATTCAGACAGCAAGGCTAGATTTTTAAGGCTGGCAGCTAAATTGAGTTCGAGAATGATCGGCGCGTCCCAAGCCTCGGCTAAGGTCAGCAGTTCCGGGTTGTTGATTTTGCCGCTTTGGATTGCTTCATAAAGCGCGTTTGCTTGGGTGCGGCTTTGTTCGAGTTTAGTATTTAAATCGGGGATTGACCGGCCTTCTTCCAGGGATAAAGAGACTACCGGGGCATTGACCAACTTTTCCAATAACTCCCGTTGTTCGGTTTGTTCCTGGACGATGTTAGTAATGACTGCCGGTGTATTAGTCGTGGTGGTGGAATAGTTCCAAACATTGCTGATCAGATCGCCGAAATTGGTTAAACTCCGGGTGGAGCTATTCCAGACATCGGCGGCTAAACTGCCGAAAGAGGTTAAAGACCGGGAGGAGCTGGCCCAGACATCGGCCGCGGTGAGCGCCGCCCCTGCCGCTTTGACCTCGAAAGATTTGTCCAGGCATAAATAGTCCGAACCCGAAGTACAGCAAAGGTTGGCCGGGTAGAAGCCTTCGGTCGTGCCGATGGCGGCGTCATAATAATACCAGGCGTCGGCCGTTAGGGTACTTAGCCGTCAAGGTACAAACCGCCCCGGTTTGGGGCTGGTATTCGTCGTCATATAACCATTCACCGATAGTACAGGTAGACGAGACCGGGCACTGCTGATAGGTAGCCGCAACTGCCGGTTTAACCGGCAGTAACCAGAGCAGGGTAAGCAGGAAGATCATGATTTGTCGTGGAGCGCCTTGCGGAATTCCCGGGTGGCATTGCGGATACCCCGGGCCAATTCGGGTAGTTTATCCCCGCCGAAAAATAACATCAGTACCAAGGCAATCACGATGATTTCCCCCAAGCCGATGTTATTAAACATAAAGGCTTATTCCTTGTCTTTAATGGCAGTTTTTAGGTCTTTGGCGGCTTTTTTTAATTCAACCTTGGACTCGCCCAGGTTTTTCCCCATTTTGGGTAAGAATTTAGCCCCAAAGAGCACTAATAAGACGACCAGAATGATGATAATTTCGGTCGTGCCCAAATTTCTAAACATAGGCTTTATTCAATAATAGTGTCAGTTCAAACATTAGAAGTGACGTTGAGTTTAAGAACGCCGGTGTTCGTGCCGGTAGCCCGGGTCCAGGAAGCGGTTTTCCGAGCCGTAATAAATATTAAACAGCTCTGTCGTGGCGTCGGTTTTAGTAATGGTAATTTGATCCATAACTTTTTCAGTATAGGCGCTTTTTAAAAAGCGTGTCAAGTAGTAGAACTTGACACTACTTTTAGTAAAAGATAGACTTTTATTAAAGTGAAGTTATATAAAAGGAAGATATTTACCAGGGTCCAGTCTTTGATCAACCGGGAAAGGGTCTTGGTTTTACAGGGAGCGCGCCGGGTGGGGAAAACCTCGATTTTGCTCTACCTGCAGGACTGGCTGATTAAGCAGGGG
>PCSQ01000092.1:2002-2303 GCA_002772455.1 Candidatus Beckwithbacteria bacterium CG23_combo_of_CG06-09_8_20_14_all_47_9
ATTATGATTTGGCTTATCCCGGGGCCAGTTTAAACCTAGTTGAAGATTTGACTGCCAAAGGCCTAATTGCCGAAGAGGTTTACGTCCTGGTGGACAATTTTCCGCCCTCGGTCAGTTTGGATTTGCCGAAAAATATTCATTTGATTATGACTGTTTCTCTGAAAGCGTCTTTTTTGATTGAAGCTAAAACCGTGGAAGTTTTACCCTTGTCATTTGGCGATTTTTTGGAATTTAAAGGCATTGATGTTCAAGCCAATGAGCGCTGGCCGGAGCTTTACCGGGAATTTATTACTTATGGCGG
>PCSQ01000092.1:2319-6944 GCA_002772455.1 Candidatus Beckwithbacteria bacterium CG23_combo_of_CG06-09_8_20_14_all_47_9
CGGTCGTGGAAACCAAGAAACAGTTGTTGTGGCAGATAGTGGATATTTATTTACGAAAAGACTTGGGAGACTTGAATCTAGTCAAGGATATGGCTAAGTTTTACCGACTGCTCCGGGTGCTGGCCGGGCGGGGGGGCGAGATTCTGGACCTGATGGCTTTATGCCGGGAAGTTGATTTATCTTTTCCTACCCTGGTTAAATACCTTGAGGTCATGGAGCGGGCATTTTTGATTGAACGGGTTAAGCCTTTTAGCCGGCATCCGGGAGTGGAAATCAGCCGCAGTCAAAAACTTTATTTTTTGGACAGCGGCCTACAGTCAATCCTGTGGTTGAATCAGTTCCAGCCGACGATTTTGGACCCGGTCTTTAAATCCAATATTTTCGGCGAGTTGGTCAAAAAAATCGGCCGGGAGTCGATCCGGTTCTGGCAGACTAAATCCGGGGCGGAAGTGGATTTTATCGTCCAGAAAAAAGAGGGGGCGATACTGGCTATCGAAGCGGCGGTTAACTTTCAGCGCTATAATCAAAAAAACTTCAGTTTGTTTAAAAAGCGCTATAATCCTAAGCGCTGGCGTTTGATCGGTTTGGAAGGGGAGAAATTAGCCAGAAACGGTTTTTACCCATGGGAGATGTAGGCTTTTAAGTAAAGCAATGTTTCGGATTTTAGGGTTCTCCTGATCTTTTGGAATTTTTCTGGCGGCAGGAGCGGGTTAAGATCTTCACTGATGACGGTTTCGGTTACTTTTTTGTCAATAAAGCTGATTAATTTTGTTAAAAAAACGGCGGCTGGCAGTCCGGTTCTTTGCTCGAGTATTTTTTGATTAAAACCGGAACCTTGGGAGAAAAAATAGTGAATATCATATATGTCCCGGCCGGCAATCTGCCGGTGTTTGGTAAATCGATCTAATGGTGCCGCCAACTTGTGGCTAAACATCGTTTCAATGGTTTGACAATTGACCAGCCGGTCAATTTCCGGCAGGAACATCGGCCGGTAAATATTGGCGGGAAGGACTTGGTCATTAACGCTGGCCTTCAGGGTGTTTCTCTGCCCGGCCGGGGCGGGATATTTAAGAATAAACAGTGGAATTTTCTCATTGCCGGCTTTAATGGCAAAATCCAGCTGTTTAAAAACTTTTTTAAACTCATTGATCAATTTTGGTTTTGACTGACCTGGTTTGAGGTCAAAATCCAGGTCAACGGAAAACCGGTCTAAAAACCCCAGCATTGCGGCGCAGGTCCCGCCCTTGAAATAAAGACCGGCGGATAGCCGGGGCTCGTCAGCGATGCCGCTTAATAGTTTCAGCAGTTGAAATTTATGGAGAATGTCTTCAGGGCGGATTAAGATCATAAATTAATAACCAATCTGACGCTGAATTTGTTTAACTTTTCGCTGGTCGATAAGTGCCGGATTATCAAAATAGTAGCGGGGATTGAAGTAGAGCGTATCGGCCACGGCCCGTTCCGGTCCGGCGGTCAGCACGCCTTTAACTAAACTGATTCCGGTAGGATTGATTAAGTATTTTTCCTTAAGTTTCCGGAACAGGAAAACTTGATCGTTAATTTTTATTTTGGCGGGAACCGAGGAGACAAAAGTGATCGGGTAAACTTTTTGGCTGATAATTCCGGCTTGGGCCAAAACCGTTTCGCCGCTGACATAGCTATAGTGGTGGATTAAAGCCGCGCCCAGCCGGTAAGGGTCCAGTTGGTCTAAAGGCAGGACGGAATAAAGGCCTTTTCTGACAGAGACCAGTATTTGTTTTTTTACGAGCCGTTTGATGGCGGTATACAGGGTATTTCGGTTAGCAATCTGCCAAAGCAGGGCTAAATCCTGGGTATGGTAAAGTTTTTGCCCGGTTTTCAACAATCGGTCTAGTTTGTTTATCTTGGTCATTTATGTACAGGATAATCTAACGTATTATGAAAGTCAAGAGGAGAGAAACTAGCTAAAAACGGCTTTTATCCGTGGGAGATGTAATTGACAATATCGTACAAAAATGATTAAGTAACCTTATGATTTCAATTCGTCAGGAATGGCTATTCCGCGTGGATTAATAAGAGTTTTAAAAACAAACTTATTAAAGCCGTTGCCGGTTTTCGCCGGTCAGGCAAATCATATTTACTCAAGATGTTAGCTCAATTTCTTCTGGAGCAAAAGGTTCCGAAAGAAAACATTTTCTATCTGAATTTTGAAAATGATTTATTATCCGGCGTCAAAACTGTCCATGATTTAAGAAAAGTTTGGGAATTATATTTACGGGAAAAGGCAATCCCCAGCGAGCCTATTTATATTATCTGGGACGAGATTCAGCTGGTTGAATCATGGGAAAAACTAGTCAGAACCCTCTATGAAATTGGTAAATATAACCTTTATATCAGTGGTTCAAACAGCAAATTATTATCAGGGGAATTATCCAGCAGTCTTTCCGGCCGGTGTCTTGAACTTTACATCTCGCCTTTTAGTTTTTCCGAATATTTAAAATATTTAAAACTTGATGCCGATAATTACTACCCGAATAAAGCTCAAATTGACCAGGCCTTTATGAATTATCTCCGCCGCGGAGGTTTGGCAGAACAGTTTGGATTGGATAACGAATCAGCCGTAAAATACAAAGACGGCTTAATTCAAAAAATTATTTTGGATGATATCGCCAAAAGATATCAAATAGACAAAATTAAGGTTTTTCACAATACTTTTCAATTTATTTCCGGCAATTTAACTTCAACTTTATCGCTTCGTAAAATTACCAATAGGCTTAAAGATCAGGGGGTGGAGATTACACCAACAACACTTGACAACTATATTTATTATTGGGAAACATCATATGCAATTAATAAATTGACAAAATTTGATTATCGTTTGAGCCGCGTGTTTAATAGAACTGCCAAATATTATGTCATCGATAATATTTTTATCCCGGGGAAGGAAGAAAATGATGAAAAAAGGCTGGAAAACTTGGTCTACATAGAACTGGTTAGAAGATACGGCCGGGAAAATATATTTTTTGGACAAGATCCAAACGGATATGAAGTTGATTTCGTAATAAAACTGGAAAACGAATTCAAGTTTTTCCAAATTTGCTATCAATTAGATGACAAAAATGCCAAAAGAGAATTCGGAAATTTAACTTTAATTAATAAATATATAAAAGGAGAAAGTATAGTCCTTTATCTTGATGATTTGAGAAAAAATGAAGCTACAAGAAAGCGCGAGTTTGAGGGATTGCTTGAATTTATGGAAAAATTTATGGCTACATTAACCTTAAAGAATATCGTTTAATCTTCAGGCCGTGGTGTCTTCGATTAAAGTAATCGTGGCCGAAAAACCGGAGGCAGTGATCGTGCCGGTGGTGGAAGCCGGATAGTACTTGGTGGAGCCGGTAGAGGATTTGCGGATCCGGACGTAAATATTGGCAGGGGTCGAGCCGCTATAGGAAGCGGCCGCGATGCCGTTAATATCGGTGTCTTCGTTCATCAATTCGGCATCGCTGCTGGACAGGTAAATTGCCGTTTGGGCGTTTTGGATCGGGGCGTTATTTTTATCGACGACGGTGACGGTTAAATCGACCGCGGCCACGATCGTGGTTGACGCTCCGGCCCCGTTTCTATAAGTGGGGGAGGCATCGCCGCCGCCGGTAATATTGAGAGTGACCGCGCCGCCGGAGTTGTTGTAAATGGCGGCGTCGGCGGTCCCGGTTGAGCCGTAGCCGGAAAACGTATTGCCGGAAAAAGTATAAGTGCCGGGGACGCTGATTTCGATTGCGTGTTTGGTCCCGCCGGAAATAAAGGAGCAGGCGGATATTTTCGAGGGATCGTTGACAAGCAAGGCTTTAATCGAATCGTTGGTGGAATCAAAAGCGCAATTGGTAAAAGCGGCTAAAGTCTGAGTGATAAGATTACACCGCCTGAAAGTTGAGCTTAAGATGGTACTATTCGACTGGAAACCGAAAATCCCCAAGTCAGTAAAGGCGCAACTGTCGAAGTTGATATCGGCATTGTCGGTGGTGACGAAATTGCCTCTAGCGGTTGTTCCCAGGGCGGAAAGGGAAATATTGGTCCAATCAACCCGGCTTAAGGCATTTTGGACCTCAAAGGTATTAAACGAAGCGGAAACTTTATTGGTTCTGGCCACCAGAATGGTTTTATTGCTGTCCCGGAAGTCAACCGCCGTTGACGGCGTTCCCATGAGAAATCTGCCCTGCTGGAGAAAGCCGCCGTCAATTGCCTGAATTTGGCCGTAACGCCGGGAAACATCATCGTTGTAGGCGGCCGCTCCGGAAAAGGTGGCATAACCGTTGGCGACATCGCCGTTGGTGCAGGTAAAGTCCCGGCCGTGGCGGATAGCATCAATTCCCAAAGGTTGTCCTTTGGACGGGCCACTACTGGGAATATTGGCTTGTGCTCCGAAGTATTGAAGAGTGGCGGTGGGTGAACCGGTGGTCGCGTCGGCTGTAATTGTGGGGTCAACCACGGCGCAAACCCAGCCGCCATAGACAAGGGTATCGCTTCCCCGGATATACCACTGCTTAAAAGCTGATGTAGCGCTGCCGATTAAAAGCTGCATTCCGCCATTGGTTTCGGTAGCCATGGAGTTTGGCGCCCAGTAATAAATCCACATAAATATAGCC
>PCSQ01000092.1:6952-8523 GCA_002772455.1 Candidatus Beckwithbacteria bacterium CG23_combo_of_CG06-09_8_20_14_all_47_9
CCCGCTGCCCATGTTGTAAATCATGCCTTTAGTGGCAGATGACCAGCCGGCCTTGGAGATACAGTTGGAGCCTTGAATAAAAAAATCGGTTTCCGGCGCGACCAAGCCTCCGGCGCCGCCGCCCAAGGCGGTCCAGCCCGTGGTCAAGGGCATATCGGTAAGCAGGTCGGTTAAATCAGTGGTGTAGCTGGGTGCGGCCATAGATAATAAATCAATGTACAACCACATTTTGGTTGGTGGCCCGCTTTGCCAATTATTCCGGTTTGGGAATAAGCAGTTTTATTATGGCGTTTATTTTAGGTTTGGCCGGGTATTTCTTGCAGCAATGGGTGCGCCGGCGGGTGATGGCCGGATCGTTTCATTAAATAAACTATTGGGCGTTGTCCAGGGAAATTAGTTTGACTTTTCCTGTCTGTTTCCGGCCGGGGCGGGCAGCGGTTTTAACTTCGTACAGGTTTTCCAGCAACCCCTGTTTTTGAACGATGTCAATTTCACTGCCGTGCACCGAGCGGAAAAAGCCGATTTGTTCGTTTCTTTGGCCATAATCGGCGTGTTTTTTGATTCCCACCAATACCGCATTTTCCAGAATTTGGCCTTTGTCCGGTCTTTGGTTAAAAGGGCGGAAGTCGTCAACTAGGGCGTTTCTGACGCCTAAATCGGTAAAGTAAATTTTTGTTGCCTTGGCAATCGACTCCCTCTCGTTGGTGGACATCGGCCGGGCTTTGATCACCAGCCCCATTTGTTCAAAAATGTCAATATACTGGTAGACAGTTACCCGGGAAAATTCGGTATTGACGGCCAGTTCGTTGAAATTGACCAGCTGGCCGATTTGCAGGGCGAGCAGTTTGGCCAGCAGAAACACTTGGGCGGTTTTTCTGGTGCCGGCGATTTCTAAAACATCCTTGGATATAACCGAGTTAATATAGTCTTTGAGGTAATTTTCATGCCCGGCCGGTTCCAGATTTAAAAGCTGCGGTAAAGAGCCATAAATCAGGTAGGCGAGCAGGTTTTTCTGGTGGGTGTCGTAATTGGCTGTTTCCTGTTTTTGGATCGCGATTTCCTTGAGGGTTAAAGGATAAAGGCGGACTTCGTGCAGGCGTCCAGTCAAAGAATCGCCGATACCTTTTCTCATTTTAATCTCCGACGAACCGGTTAGAATAAACGGCATTCGGAAGTTGTCGTAAAGATGTTTGACCAGTCCGATCGCCCGGGGTTCTTTCTGAACTTCGTCAATAATAATCAGGTTGCCGTGGTACTTTTCGGCAAAAGCCGCCAGGCTGTGCCGGTCCTGATTGATAAATTCCGCCCGGTCACTCAACAGATCGAAGTTGAATCTGATTTGTTTCTTGCCCTTGGTTAGGTTTTGCGCCAGAGTGGATTTACCGGTTTGGCGCATACCCATGATTAAAATTATCGGCGGCCGGGGCTGGTTTAAAAGTTGATTTAGATCGGCGAATATCTGCCTGAACATCGGTCTATTTTACAAAATAAGGCTGTTTTTGTCAAGTATGGTTTACAAACTTGGGTAGTGGCCGGATCGTCTCATTAGACTTGACTTTTCGCGGGATAAT
>PCSQ01000119.1:0-147 GCA_002772455.1 Candidatus Beckwithbacteria bacterium CG23_combo_of_CG06-09_8_20_14_all_47_9
GTTCATTATTTGCCTAATCACTTATACAAAATGTTCCGGCAATTTCCCCATGATGTACCGGTGACTGACCGGGTTTGGCGGCAGATTGTACTGCTGCCGATCTTTCCGGATTTATCTTTGAGTGACCAGAATAAAATCATGGCCGCC
>PCSQ01000119.1:287-14889 GCA_002772455.1 Candidatus Beckwithbacteria bacterium CG23_combo_of_CG06-09_8_20_14_all_47_9
GGCTGGTTTGGCATGATTATGTTGCCCTACGGTTTGGCGGAAGTGATGACCGAGTCGGGGATCAATCAGGCGCTGGTGCAAACATCAAAAGATGCTAAACAGTACTTGTCTTCGGCTTGGATCGCTTTTATCGGCCGCGGCTTTCTTATTTCTGCGGTTTTGTGGCTGATAGCGCCCTGGGTCAGCGATTTCTTTAACGCCGGTTTGACGGACGGTTTGCGTTTAGTGGCCTTAACACCGCTGATTAAAGGTTTTGTCAGCCCGGCCGTGGTTCTATTCAGAAAGAACCTGGAATTTAAAAAAGAATTTACGTGGCAGGCGCTGGCTTCGGTGGCCGAATCGCTCGGGACAATCGCTCTGCTTCTTTTACTGAAATCGTTTATTGCCTTACCGTTAGGGGTGATTGCCGGCGGCGCGGCGGCGCTGGTTCTGTCGTTCGTCTTCAGCCGGTTTCATTGGAACGGAGTGAATTTTGGCCAAATCAAAGAGCTGTATACTTACGGTCGCTGGGTTACAGCCGGGACGCTGACGGCGTACGTCACTGATCAGGGTGACGATATACTGGTCGGCCGGGTTTTGGGCGCCGGGAACTTGGCTTACTATCAAACTGCTTTTAAAATTTCCAACTTGCCGACGACCCAGGGCGCCGGAATCATTTACCAAATTATTTTCCCGATGTTTGCCAAAATTCAAACCGACAAAGTCAGACTTAAACGCGGGTTGATCAGGGCGCTGGCGATTACTTTGGTGTTGAGCTCCGGGTTTGCCTTGGCCGTTTGGCTGGCAGCGCCTTGGGCCGTCAAAATAATTTTTGGCGAAACTTGGCTCCCGCTGCTGCCGGCACTAAACGTGCTGCTGCTTTACGGCATTATGCGGCCGGTAACCTCGGTGGGCGCGGCTTTGTTTGACGCTACCGGCAAACCGCAAATTGTTTTGGCGATGGGTTTGACCCGGTTGGCAATTTTAGCGGCTTTGATCTGGCCGCTGACGGCCCGCTGGGGAATTGTGGGGACGAGCTGGACAGTGGTGGCATCCCAAGCGGCCGCTCTGCCCCTGTTTATTTATCAGCTCAAAAAAACTTTTAGATGAAAATTTTGCTGGTCACGCCGATCCGGCCCCGGCCCGACGACCCGCATTATAAGTGGCGTCGGGCGCTTGAGCGGCTTGGCCATCAGGTTAAACTGGTTAACCTGTCCCGGTTTCCGGCGGTGAAGATAGCCAAATCGCTGGAGTTGTTTTACGCCAGACAGCGGTTTAAGCCCGACCTCGTTTTTTTCTCTGCCGGCCGGGATGCCGCTTGGTTGGTAAAAAAAATCGTTTTTTTTACCGGCGTTGCCCCGGAAATGCTATCGTCAAACGAAAGGCAGATTGGTCGCTGGTCCCGGCTGGTGGTGGTCAACGAACCGGCTGACGTTAAAGCGTGGCAAAATCTGGGGGCAGAAAAAGTCATCTGCCTGCCGATATCTGCCGTTGATCCGGCTGATTTTAAAACAAAAAACTGCCGGCGGGATATTAAAGTCAGTTTTGTGGGGACGCTGTTACCCAACCGGCAAGCGTTTTTAAGCCAGCTGAAGCAGCGGGGCGTACCAATTAAGGTTTGGGGCTGGCTGCCGCCGGAAACCAAAATTTTACCGGAACTGGAGCCGGTTTACGGCGGTGAAGCATGGGGAAGAAAAACGGTCTCGGTTTACCAACACAGCCTGATCGGCTTAAATTTAGTTCCGGAGCATTTGCCGCTGGGCGGAAATTTGCGGACGTTTGAAATTCCTGCGGCCGGGGCAATGCTGCTGGCCGGCCGACTCAACCCCGATTGGTTTGTTTCCGGCAGACAAGCGGTTGAGTTTCACGGACTGAAAGATTGTGTGCAAAAAATTAATTATTACTTGAATCATCAGGCCGAGCGGGAAAAAATTACTAACGCCGGACGGCGGCGTTGCCGGAGCGAACATACTTACGAGAAGCGTTTCCGGCGATTAATGAAGCATATAGCCGTTCTCTGACGGCTGTTTGTTTGACGGCGTCGAAACTTTTGATCACCAGCTTCCGGCCGTTTTGGCCGAATTGACGCCAGCGCTCCGGCTGGTTCACTAAAGTGATAAGTTTTTCCGCCAAAGCCTGAACGTCATTTTCCGGAACCAAATAACCATTAAGGCCGTTTTTGACGATTTCGGGAATGTCGGCGTGGCGCGTGGCGATGACCGGCATACCGGAAGCCGCCCGTTCGATTAGACTCGTGGGCACTCCTTCCTGTTTATTATCCGGCGTGGTATAGGACGGGTGAATAAACAGCTGGTAGCGGCCGCACGCTTTTATCAGTTTTCCCCACGGCAAAAATGGTTTGAGAGAAACGATTTGGTTGAGCTTTAATTCATTAATTAATTTTTTAATTTGTTTTTCCTGCGGGCCGGAGCCGAAGATAGTCAGGCGCAGTTGAGGCAGGGCGAGCCGGACCAGGGCTACCGCCTGAACTGTATGGCTGACGCCTTTATAGTCGACCAGGGTGCAAGCGCTTAGGAGCCGGACCGGTTCACCCGGTTGCCGGCGCCGGGGCCGGAAAGGAATTTTGGCCAAGTTCACGCCGTGGTCGATAATTCTGATTTTGGATTGGGGGCAGCCAAGCTCGACCAAGCGCTGTTTCATTTTTGGCCCCTTGACGATAATGACGTCGGCCGCACGCCACAGGTTCAGGTAACGCCGGCGCCAAATAGGGAAGTTAGTCGGCAGCCAGTAGGCATCGCCGCCGTAAAAACTGACTACCAGCGGCAGGTGGGTTTGGCGTTTGAGGCCGATCGCTTCCCACCCGGTCGGGCCGTAGTGGGCGTGGATCAGCCGGGCGCCGCTGGCGGTGATCAGCCGGCGGTAGTATTTATTTTCCGGGCCCAGCCAACGATCTTTCAGGGTTTGGGCTAAAGCGGCGGTTTTTCTAAATAAAGACGGGCCTAAATTATCGGTTAGGAGCGGATATTTGCCTAACGCCGGATAAGGAAACTGGTCCAGGTTTTTGCGATTACGGCATAAAACCAGCGGGAATGTCTGCCGGGAAGTGGTCACTTGGGTATAAAGCCAAGACTCGGACGGGTTAAGATAATCTTTGATTAAATGGGCGACCGTTGATTTATTTTTTTTGCGGCAGACCAAAATTAACTGATAGCCGAATAAATCGGGCCGGACTTGGCCGAGAAATTTTTGCAGGGGATGAGGCAGGCGGCCGAAGTACCAGGGCAGGGTGAAGATCCCGTCAATCGTTTCTATCCAAAAACCCTGCCGGTTTAGCAGTTGGGTGATTGAGTTTAAATTAAAAAATTGGTTATGGTCAGCGGTGGTATAAGCCGGCCGGTCGTGCTTAAATCCCCACCATTGGGTATTGGGAAAAGAAAGAATTAGTTTACCCCCCGGCAGTAAACTGGTAAAAGCCAGGCCGAGCAGCCGCCCGGGGTGACGCAAGTGTTCGATGACTTCGAGGGCGGTGACGACGTCAAATTTCTGCCTGAGTTTGGCCGGCCGACGGGGGCGGTCAAAATCAACCGGAATAACCGAGTCGTAGCCGGACCGGGCCAGTTTAAGCGCGGTTGGGGCAATATCAGCGCCAACGAGGCGGTGGCGCGGGTTGATCGCTTTGGCCGCCCGGCCCAAACTGCCTTCACCGCAACCCAGGTCAAGAATGGTCACCGGCCAGGGCGGCAAGTGAGTTAAAGCCAGCTTAATTCTTAAGGGAATTTGCCGGGTAAGTCCCGGCTCATGTTTAAGGCGGTGACGCCAATAATTTTCGTAGTAGCGTTGGTCATTTATGGTCATTTTTTAGCCACGAGCAGATAAACTATGGCCGCACCTTTGATTGGTTTGATTTGATCGAGGCGGTAAACCAGCGGCTGAACGAGTAAGAAAAAGAGTTTTAGACCAGTCCGGTAGAGGCGGTTTGTCCAAGCCCGGCCATAGGCGGGCCGCTCGAGCAGAATGGCCACCAGCTGCCAGATTAAAGCCAGATAACCGCCCAGTGGTTGACAGCTCACTATCGTTAAACCCGCTTGCCGGCTGAGCTGTTTCAGGCCGTAAGGGCTGAAACGCCAGTAATCATGCGGTTCGTCGTGGAGTGGCCAAACGAACGGCGCCGTCAGGATCAAATGGCCTTTTGGTTTGAGCAGATCATAGGCTAATTTAAACAACCGTCCGGGGTCGGGCACGTGTTCGACGACTTGGGTACAGATAACCGTATCGGCGCGGTTTTTGCCGCGGTTAAGTTCAAAAATATCACCCTGGATATCCCCGCCGCGTTTATCGACGCCCAGGTATTTCCGTCCGCGGCAGTAGCTTTGGTACGGTTTATCGCCGCAGCCGAGGTCGATGACCTGACCCCGGCAATAGCGGGCCATGGCCGATTTTAACTTAACGTGGGATAGTTGCTGGACCAAGGCCCGGGAGCCGGACCAGTCAACGGGATTAGGTTTCATGATAAATATGGTTTAATGTATTTTAGCCTATGATTCTAGTCAAACAAGTTGTCAGTTGGCAGCCGCAGCTCTACTGGCGCTGGCTTTACCGCCGGTTTTTAGCCGACCGGTGGCAGTACCGGATTTTCCCCCAGCACCGCTGGCTTCTGGGCCAGATAAAACGGCTTCGGCCTAAATCGATTTTGGAAGTTGGCTGTGGTTTCGGCCGCAATTTGGAGTTTTTGTTGAAATGCGGCGTCAGCGTTTCACTTACCGGTATTGATATCAGCCGGCCTTTATTAAAACTGGCCCGGAGAAATTTGGCAGCGGC
This sequence comes from Candidatus Beckwithbacteria bacterium CG23_combo_of_CG06-09_8_20_14_all_47_9, assembly GCA_002772455.1. Taxonomy (GTDB): domain Bacteria; phylum Patescibacteriota; class Microgenomatia; order UBA1400; family CG1-02-47-37; genus CG1-02-47-37. The sequence goes on from PCSQ01000119.1 coordinate 5,046, forward strand.
GACTAAATTAATTCACGCCAATTTATTATCATTGCCGTTTGCCGCTAATAGTTTTGACTTGGTTTTTACCCATGGTGTGTTGATGCACGTTAAACCGGCCGATCTGGTTCGGGCGCTTCACGGATTAGTCCGGGTAACCAAACGCTATCTGATTTTGATCGAAGAAATCCGGCCAAAACCAAAACAACTTAACTACTTTACCTGGGCGCACGATTATGACAAGATAATAGCGGCTTTGCCGGTGAAAATATTAACCAGGAAGATCGGTAAGTATTTATTAATATGGTACTGCGTCAAAAAATTAAGTATGCCTACCGGGGCAAATTTGACCCGGCCAAGTTAGCCCCGGACAATATTGACCGGTTATCAACCGGGTTAGTTAAACCGAAAATCAAGCTTTTGGAGCTGGGCTGTGCCGCCGGGTTTATGAGTGAGTATTTTCGAAAGCGTTTGGGTTGTACGGTTATCGGCGTGGATATTAATCCGGAGGCCAAACCGGCTATTTGCGGCGATTTAAATGACCCGATGACATGGCAAAAAATTAAGCGTCTGGCGCCGTTTGATTTGGTGTTTGCTTCGGCAATTTTGGAGCATTTGCCGCGGCCGGAAGAGACACTTCAATTAATTAAACAAGTATTGAAACCCAAAGGGGAGCTAATCGTGACTCTGCCGAATATCGGCCATTGGCGGGCGCGGCTGAAAATAATTCTGGGCCGGTTTGAGTATGAAGACTACGGCATTTTTGACCGGACCCACTTGCGCTGGTTTACTTATTTTACTGCTCAAAAATTAATTACCGGCGCCGGTCTGACCATCAAAAAAATTCTGATCGACCCCGCCGGGGGAATGAAGTACTGTAGCTGGCTGGTTAAATATTGGCCGAATTTGTACGCCCATCAAATTTGTATCTATGCAACTTTCCATTAGTATTGTTTCTTACAACACGAAAGATTTATTGCGCCGGTGCCTGGCGTCGATTTATAAGTTCACCAAAAATTTGCAGTTCGAAGTGATCGTGGTCGATAACGGTTCGAGTGACGGCTCGGCCCTCATGGTCAAAAAAGAATTTCCCAGAGTAAAGTTAATTAAAAATCAAGTTAACCGTTGGTATACCGGGGCCAACAACCAAGCCCTCAAAATTGCCAAGGGCAAGTATTTTTTGATATTAAACTCCGACACTTATTTAACCGCCAATACTTCTAAAATTTTAGTTGATTACCTGGAAGCTAATCTCCGGGTGGGGGCGGTTGAGCCCCGCCAGGAAGACGAGGCCGGGCAAGTGGCCCAAACCAGCTCCCGGCATAACTCCTGGTGGCTGGATTTGATCGGGCTGACTTTATTGCACCGATTAGTTAAACCCAAAGCCCTGGCTAAATTCCGGCTGGCCGGGGTGAACCGGAAGCTGACTTACCCGGCCGAAGTGATCAGCGACGGGGCCATGCTGGTCCGGACCGCGCTGTTTAAAAAAATCGGCGGCTACGATACCCGGTATAAACTTTATTACACTGAAAATGATCTGTGCCGGCGTTTTCAGGCCATTGGCCTTAAGATTGTTCACCTGGGTAAAGCGCTAATTAAACACCGGATTTCGGCCTCGACCGATAAAGCCGGCTGGAAAATTATTTCCGGCGTCTATGCCGCTGACGCGCGGCAGTATTATTCCCAATATCAATCGGCTGTCAGCGCTTGGTTGCTTTATTTGGCAATGAAACTTAATAATCTGGTTATCCGGGGCAAATTAACCTGGCCTTGGCTGTCTTTGGTGCTGCTGGCTACAGTTTTACGGTTTTACCGTCTGCCGGAGCTGATGACGTTTATCGGTGATCAAGGCCGGGATTACCTGGCCGCCCGGGACATGGCCGTCACCGGCGTTTGGCCGCTGGTCGGGATTCCGTCGAGTATTCCGTGGCTGCACCAAGGCTCGTTATTTATCTGGCTAATGACGCTAATGTTGAAACTTGGTAATTTTAACCCGGTGACGCCGGCAATTCTGACCGCGGTTTTGGGGACTTTAAGCGTTTATTTGCTTTACCGCTTGAGCCGCAGCTGGTGGGCCGGTTTGGTTTTGGCGACGGCGCCCCTTTCGGTCATTCACAGCCGCCTGCCGTATCATTTGAGCCCGATACCGCTGGTTATGATCGGCTTTTTGTGGGCGCTGACAATTAATTCAGCCGGCTGGGGAATATTGATGACGGCTTTATTGCTTCAGTTTGAACTGTCCAATCTGCCCTTGGTATTTTTGCTGTTATTTTGGTTTCGGCGGCGCCGGCGGGAATTAGTGCAATGGTCGCCGGTGGGATTAATCCCGTTCTTGCCGAAAATTATTTATGATTTTTCCCACGGCTTTTCCCAGACCGTCGGTTTGGCGGCTTGGACCGGTTACCGTTTGACCCGGCTGGGCGAATACGGCAACGCTACCGCTAATATTTTTGACTTTTGGACTAAGTTTATTTCTCCGGGTTATCCCTGGCTGGCCGCCGTCATCGGCGTTTGGTTATTGCTGGGGTTAGTCAAACAAAGCCGGCTAATGCTTTTAACCCTGGTATTTATTGCGGCCGGGTTTTACATTCACGGCTCGCCCTCCGAAGGTTATTTTATGGTCTTATTTCCGGTTTGGGCGTGGCTTTTAGGCAGGAATAAATTTTTAGCCGTAGTTATGGCAATATTTAATATTTTTAATTTATTCAGCCATAATTTCTATACCTATGGCCCGAATTTATCCGAGCGCCTGGAGTTGGTGGACCGGCTGCCGTCAAGCTTTAGATTGGTAAACTTTTCCGGCAACCCCGACTGGGCCAGCTATTTGGATAACTACCGTTATTTGCTGTGGTGGCAGGGCCGGAATTACCAAGATGAATCGGGGCCAACTTATTCGATTTACGACGGAGCGGCAGCCGGGTTTATCCAGCCGCTTTCCAGTACGGTTTACCATTTTTCCGGCCAAAAATTGATTAAATATGATTACTGATTTTTCCAGCTGGCGCAACCGGCAATACCAAAAGCAAACCGGTCCGAAAATGATTTTGGATGACGACGAAGTTTTGTCCGGGCCGCTGCCGGAAAACTTGAGCCAAAATTATAATTATGCTTTCCGCCGTGACGATTGGTTTTTGGGCCGGCAGTTGAAGCACGGGGAGACGGCGGCGGTTTGGCTGGTGCGCTATCTCCAGCCGAAAAGCGGCCGTTGGGTGGGCCAGGTCCACGAAAGGTTTGAGTCGCCACTTCAGGTAGAGTACCTGAAGTGGCCGAGAATCATTCATAAGCGGAAAATCACCATCAGCCAGTTTATTGACCGGTTGAATTACTATTCCGGCCTGCGGGCCGGCGAGATCAGCCGTTTTTCTTTATTTGAACTCTTAGTGTACCCGCCGGTAAAGTTCATGAAAAATTATTTTTGGCACCTGGGTTTTTTGGACGGACTGCCGGGATTGATTATGGCTTTCATGATGAGCTTGCACTCTTTTTGGGTGCGGGTGAAAGTTTATGAAAAAACCCGATAGATTATTTTTGGGATTGTTAATTATTCAGGCTGGAGTGAATTTAGTGGGCGCCTTGGGGCCGGAACTTGGCTTTGACGCCCTCTGGTACCACTTGAGCGAAGCCCAGCTGTTTTTACAAAGAGGTTCGATCGCCCCCATTCCCGGCAACTTATTATACTGGTCCGGTTTACCGCGTTTGGGCGAGCTGATCTATATGTTTTTGCCGGGAAAATTGGTCCATTGGGCTTTTGGTTTGCTCGGCGCCTATTTTGTTTTCCGGCTGGGGGGAATGGCCGCTAGCTTATTATGGTATTCAACCCTGTTGGTCGGCTGGCTGTCGACCTCGGCCTATGTGGATCTGATCGCCACGGCCTTTTTACTGGGGGCGGTGTTATACCAGCAAAAAACCCGGATAATTTTTTTAATCCTGGCCGGAGCCAGCAAGCTTCACGCTTTGGTTTACGGGTTGGCAATTACTTTGGTTCCCTGGGCGATTTTGGGCTACCTGCCGTTTATGGTGATTAACTGGCAGTCGACCGCTAACCCGGTTTATCCGTTTGGCCTGGGTTTGGGCCTGGAAGGCGACTGGTTCTTTAACGGCTTTTGGTTTTGGCTGTCCCGGCCAATCCGGTTATTTTTTGACCCGGCTTTCCGTGTCGGTCCGCTTATCTTGCTGGTGTGGCTGTTAAAGCCTAAATTTTCTAAAACTTTAGTTTTAAGTTTAATAATCTGGTTTCTTATGCCCGGGACCGACTTCGGCCGGTTTGCCCTGTTCCCGCTGGCTTTAATGGCGGCTTCGGTTTCGGTTAAGAGTAAAGTGGCGATCGGTTTAGTTTTACTCCAGGCGGGGTTAGGCATCGGGGGTCGGGCTTGGGCCAATTTTAAATACCTGGAGCCGGATAAAACTAAGTTTTTGTGCGAACATTTAAAGTTTGATTTCGGCGATTTTTACGATTGCGACGGCTGGTTTAAAGCTAATATTAAGCCGACGGATAAAATGCTGATCTATGACATTCACAATCTTTACTATGTTGATTTTCCGTTTGACCACGAAAGCTGGAAAGATCCCGCTACCTATTACACCCACATTTTGGTTGGGGAGGGCGGGCCGGAGTTCGACCTGCCCCTGATCTATCAAAATCCCCTGACCCGGGTTAGACTTTACTTAAATGAGGCTGAATAAAATTTTAGTGCCGCTGTTGTTCACCGCCATGGCTTTCGGCGAGCTGCAGCGCCTGCCGGGACTGCCGCTTTATTTACATGATTTAATTTTGGCAGGGTTGCTGGTAGCCAACTTCCGCCGCCTAAAATTTTACCGGCCAATACTTTGGTTTAGTTTAGCGGCAGTGATTTCCCTGATTGGCGCGAGCTTCAGAATGCCTTTGAATCAAGTCTTAATCGGTTCGCTGTATTTGGCCCGGTTTTTGGTTTACAGCCTGCTGATTAACTTGGCGATTAAACCAATTTATTTAATTGGGTACAGTTCGGCCATTGCCGGTCTCGGGCTGGTCCAGTATTTATCGGTGCCGGACACGCGCTGGCTGTTTGCCCTGAACTGGGACGAGCACTATTACCGGTTGCTGTCGACCTTGTTCGACCCGAATTTTACCGGGATTATCCTGGTGCTGGGCCTGGTTTTGATTTATTTTTACCTGCCTGTGCAGGCAGGCCGGCCAAAAATCTGGTGGCTTTACGGTTTGCACCTGGCGGCCTTGTGGCTGACATACTCGCGTTCAAGTTATCTGGCCTTGTTTGCGGCTGTGGCTGCCATAATTGTTTTAAAGAAAAAGTTTAAGCTGATTTTATTTGCGGTTATCTTTGCAGTTTCGCTGTTACTGTTGCCCCGTCCCGGCGGCGAAGGGGTTAAATTAGAGCGGATTATGTCCGTTAAACAGCGCCTGTCTAACTATCAACTGGGGCTGGAGTTCTGGCGGCAAAGCCCGGTGTTTGGATTAGGTTTTAATACCCTGCGTTATTTCCGGGATAACCCGGCCAGCCATTCGGCTTCCGGCCTGGACTCCAGTTTGATTTTTGTGCTGGCCACCGGCGGCATCGTCGGGCTGATGGCTTATTTAAACTTACTCCGTTCTCTCTGGCAAACCAGCTTAGTGATGAAAGTTACCCTGGCGGCCCTGCTGGTCCACTCGCTGTTTGTCAATTCCCTGTTTTACAGCTTTACCCTGATTTGGCTATGGAGTGTAGTTGACGGTTAAGAGTTTTTTGGTTTCGTTGCCGGCGGGATCGCGTACCAAAAAATCCAGCTGATTATCGCCTTCGGCCAACGGCCATTTGGCGGAAAATTTCCCTTCTGAATCGACCAGAACGAATTTAGCGTTGATAGTCAAGCCGGTATCGACTTCGGTTTGGCCGGAAATAGTGATCGGCGAGTCTTGGTCGAAAAATCTTTTCCCGGCTTCCGGCTGATCGACGGTTAATCGCGGCGGGGTATTGTCAAAAGTAGTTAACCAGGTTTTTGACGGCCCGCTGCTGTTGCCCTGATCATCGCTGGCTTCGGCAAAAAACTCGTTATTGCCTTCTTTTAAAATAATGTCTTTGAATTCAAAGTTGCCGTCACTGTCACTGACGGTTTCTTTGACCACCAAACCGCCGCGATTTAATTTAATCGTCACGCCGGTTTCCGCATAACCGGCAACGCTGATTTTGGCCGAGTTAGTCGCTTCCGGCAGAGCTAAGAGTGTCGGGGCGTTTGGGGCCTGACTGTCGGATTTTTCAATCGGCTGGCCGGAAGATTTAAGGTCGCCGACAAAGGCGGCCAGGCGGATTAAACCGGGCAAACCGAACTTGACCACTAAAATCAAGGCGATGACAGTCAGTAAAACATACTTGCCCGCCTGTCTCAAACTATCTTTTTCGTGTTTACGCTGGAGCCGGGTTTGCATATAATCTAATTATGACAAAACTTGACCCGCAGGCGCAAGTATTTGTGGACGAGTACTTGGATTGTTTTGCCAAGACGTGGCCGTAGCCTACAAGGTGAGACCTTGAAGGTAAAACCTGGAATTTGGCTAACAAAAAGAGGTTGTGTCACGCGATCTGGTAAAATAGCGCCATATGCAGGCAGAAATACACGTTCGGGTGGTAGATTGCCCGGAAAAAGACAATTGTGTTATTTATCACCGTTTGTTTAAGGGTTGCCGGCGGCCGCGGGCAATGAGCAGACGGGAAACGGTTGATCATGCCTTGGTTTGGGCCGGCCAGCCGGAAGAGTCGTGCACTCAGGCGGATAATCCTTTTCATGGCGGGGCGGTTCAATTAACCAGGCAAATTTTCAAAGGCAGGACTTATAAATGAAAAAGTTCAGGTTTTCACCCTGAAGGCTGAAGCGAATAATAATGCTATTTGCCGCGATTAAAACCTAGAAAGGAAACTTTAACCGTTTCCGCTTCGCATAATGTAGAATAGAGCCATGCTGACGACCATCAAGTGCAAGTACTGCGGCAAGGAACTGGAAATATCCGAGGCGCTGCAGCACGAAATTAAGGAAGAGGCGGTGAAAAATGCCCAGAATGAGGCGCAAAAAGAAGTCCGGGCCGAAAAAGAAAACAGCGCCAAGTTAAGACGGCAGTTGGAGGATTTGCTGGACCAGCTGCGGGATTTAAAGCATAAAGACGAGGAGCGGGAGCTGGAGATGAAAAAGCGTTTAAGCGTGGTCGAAGGCAAGATTAAAGAAGAACTGGGCCGGAAGTTTTTGGAGGAGCATGAGTTAAAAGACCGGGAAAAAGAAAAAGTGATCAATGATTTGAAAAAAGCCCTGGAAGCGGCCCAGCGCAAAGCCGAACAGGGTTCCCAGCAAACCCAGGGCGAGGTGCTGGAGCTGGAACTGGAAGCCTTACTTAAAAAAGAGTTTCCCGACGACGGGATCAGCGAAGTTAAAAAAGGCCAGCGCGGGGCGGACGTAGTCCAGACGGTGATCGACAAAAACGGCCAGAGCTGCGGGGTGATTTTGTGGGAGAGCAAAAATGCCCAGTGGCATGACTCGTGGCTTCAGAAATTGCGGGAAGACCAGCGGGAGGCCAAGGCCCAGTTAGCCGTCCTGGTGGCCACCGATCACCCCAAAGACATCGGCTTGTTTAAATACGTAAGTAATGTTTGGGTGGTGGACCGCCAAGCGGTGATTAATTTGGCGACGGCCTTGCGATTTGACCTGATCCACGTCAACCACGAGCGCTTGATGAACGTCGGCAAAAACGAAAAAATGGAAGTGCTGTACCAATACATTACCGGCACCGAGTTTACCCACCGGATCGAGGCGATCGTCGAGTCGTTTACCAATCTGCAGGCCGATATTGAACGGGAAAAGCGCTGGTTTTCGATCAAGTGGGCGCGGCAGGAAAAAGAGATCCGGAAAGTGATTGATTCGACCCACGGGATTTACGGCGAGCTTCAGGCCGTTTCCGGCCGCGCCCTGCAGACGATTAAGCAACTGGAATCCGGGGAGGGTTGAAACTCAAATTAATTTGAGGCTATAATTTAACCATGGCGCAAATTGACCCGCAGGTGCAAACGTTAGTGGATGACTATATCGATTGTTTACAATCCAAGGCCGCGGCCGATGAGGCAGTGCAGGCGGCCAAGCAAAAACTGCTTGATTATTCCCAAAGCGTTAAGAAAAAAACCATCTTTTATTCAGCCGGTAGTGTGACTGTTTCGGTCAAAAACCGGACGGTGTTTCCCCGGTTAAACCAGCCCGGCCGGAAAGAGCTGGAACAGGCCGTTAAGGCTGGCGGCTGGTGGGATAAAACGTTGAGTTTTGACGTGATCAAGTTGGCCGACGCCTACGACAACCGGCGGTTGCCGGCCGATCTGGCCGGTCGTCTGAAACCTTTAGCCAAATCCGAACGCCAGGTCCGGATCTTTGTCAACGAGTCAACTTCTTAAACTTCTAGCAATAAAATATAAAATATGGTTGCATTGATGCTACTTGACAATTAATTATTTTATGGTATAATCGGCCTACATGAAAACTCAAAAACTTGTCACCTATAAGGAAATTGCTAATATTTTAGGAGTAAGCCGCCAGGCAGTGCAAAAGCAACTAAAAGGAAAGATCTCTTCCGGAGAAATTAAAATTAAAATGCAGGGCAAGACTGAACAAATTATTTATAATTCATTACCCAAGGATATAAAAAATAGTCTCATTCAAGCCAGAAAAAATGCTCCGGCCTCGGCGAAAAAAATAATCGACAACCCTAAAAAAGATATCAATTTTGAAAAAGAACTTTGGGCCGCTGCCGATAAACTGCGGGGAAACGTTGACCCTTCGGAATATAAATACATTGTGCTTGGCTTGATCTTTTTAAAATACGTTTCTGATTCTTTTTACCAGCACCGGGAAAAACTAAAGCTGATGTTTAGCGACCCCAACAACCGGAAATACTTTATCCCTGATCAATCTGCCAGAGAAAAAATGCTTGAGGATAAAGAAATGTACCGGCGCAAGGCGGTATTTTACATTCCCACGGTGGCTCGATGGGAATATTTAAGGGAGAAAGCGGCCTTACCGAATATCGCCGAGTATATCGAAGGCGCTATGGAAGCAATTGAAAAGTCCAACCCGGAACAACTAGAGAACGTTTTACCTAAAAACTTTGTCCGCTTGCCGCTGGAAGCTAATATTATCGGCGAATTAGTTAATATTTTTTCGAAAATCAAATTTGACCATGATACGGATAAAGAAAAAGACATGTTAGGCAGGGTTTACGAATATTTTATTGGGCAGTTTGCCAACGCCGAAGGCAAACGCGGAGGGCAGTTTTTTACTCCAAGACCGTTAGTCAAGCTATTAGTCGAGATTTTAGAGCCGTTTGAAAACAGTCGGGTATTTGACCCGTGCTGCGGTAGCGGCGGCATGTTTGTCCAATCGACCCGGTTTTTGCAAGAGCATCATCAGGATGCGGCCAAAATCGCTGTTTTTGGCCAGGAAAGTAACAATACTACGATTAGGTTGTGCAAAATGAATCTGGCTATCAGGGGAATATTCGGGCAAGTATTGGCGGGGAACTCATATTACGATGATAAATTCCCCGATTTACGGGCGGATTTTGTACTCGCAAATCCTCCGTTTAATGCTGAATGGGATCCTGATAGGCTGACGGAAAAAGATCCCCGCCTAATGTACGGTACCCCGCCGGCTTCCAATGCCAATTTTATGTGGATCCAGCATTTTATTCAGCATTTGGCGCCCAACGGTATGGCCGGTTTTGTCATGGCTAACGGCGCTTTGGCCGTCGGCGGCAAAGAGGGAAAAATCAGAGAAAAAATTATTAATGACGATCTGATTGATGTCATTATTGCCTGTCCGCCCAAGCTGTTTTATAACGTGGGTTTACCGGTTTCGCTATGGT
>PCSQ01000119.1:14920-15146 GCA_002772455.1 Candidatus Beckwithbacteria bacterium CG23_combo_of_CG06-09_8_20_14_all_47_9
TAGAAACAGAAAGGGGGAAGTGCTATTTATTGATGCCCGGGAAACATTTGAGCAAATTTCCCGCAAGCAGGTAATTTTTAATGACGAACAAGTCCAAAAAATCGCTAACACAGCCCGTGCTTGGCGCGGTCAACCGAAAGCCGGAAAATACCTGGATGTTCCCGGTTTTTGCAAATCGGTCGCTATTGAAGAAATTGCTAAAAACGGGTTTGTCTTAACTCCCGGC
>PCSQ01000065.1:0-3882 GCA_002772455.1 Candidatus Beckwithbacteria bacterium CG23_combo_of_CG06-09_8_20_14_all_47_9
TGGCAGTTGCGTATTTAAAACTGTCATTTTCTTATATTATCACACCCCGGGTGTGTGATTTCCGATAAATTATCCGTACTTTCGTTTTAATAAAAAGAGTAAAAATGCTCCGCTGAATAAAAGAATGTTCGTAATTAATCCCAAGAAACCAAAAATCGATACCATGTTGATATTCATATCCTCTTAACTATAGCTTAAAACACATTAATTTCAATCTTTTAGGTTACCAGAAACTATTAAAAACTAACTATTTTCGCCGGCTTTGGCGGCAAAACTGCCTAGCCGAAAAGCATTCCAAACAGTTTCCGGATCGTTGGAATAAATAATAATACCCAGTTTCATACTAAGTTAATTTAAATTTTTTAAAGCTGTTTAGGATTTTTTGGTTGGTCATAACCTTTTTCCTTAACCATAATTTGTATACTTAAAAAACTTCTGATGAAAAAAATAAATAACTAAACTTAAAAGCTTTATTAATAATGTCTATGTTTAAATTTTCATTAGGACCATGTTCATTTGAATCTTCATTGGCCAAAGATAATACTAATGGTTCAGTGTTTAGAATTTTTTGAAATATCGCAACAACAGAAATCGATCCGCCCACATATCTTATATATGCCTCTTTCCCATATGCAGCTTTTATTAGTTTTTGGATTTTTACAAATATTGGCTTGGAAATATCAACCTTAACAGGTATTCCTGAATCAGAAATGCTTAAATCATAGGAAATATAGGTTGGTGTTTCTGCTTTAATAAAATCTTTAATTAGACTAATTATTTTTTCTGGCTGTTGAGACTTTACTAATTGCACATCAATTTTGACTTCAGCCAAATTAGGAACTGTTGCTCCATAACCGTCGTCAATGTGGCCAGATTTAAATCCTGTGACTTGAATGGTTGGTTGTAGACCTGTTTGTAAATAAAAACTATTTCCTGGTTTTAATAAAAGTGCTTTTAAACCCAGAGATTTAATAAAAACTGATTCATTAGGCACCAATTTTAAACAACTTTCTTTTTCATTAACTTTAACTATATCAACATCATTATAAAATCCAGGAATTTTAATTTCATTATTCTCATTAATAAGCTTTGAAAGTATTAACATCATTTCATGAGCTGCGTTAGGGATACCTCCTCCATAAATACCAATATGAAGTGGAGTATTTGTTGTTTTATAAATTAAAGTTAAGTCAAAACCAGCTCTAAGAGATGCTTCAATTGTTGGGAGACCACCAACCCCTGGACCATCAGAAATTAATACTAAATCAGCTGCTAATAATTGTTTATGCGTTTTAATAAAATCTTCAAAATGAGGATTTTCCACCTCTTCATTGCCTTCAAGAATAATTTTTACATTAACTTTCAGATTTTTCTCGGTAATAAGTTTTGATATCGCAGATAAATGAATAAAAAATTGACCTTTATCATCGGCTATTCCCCGAGCGTATAACTTATTCTCTCTTTCAGTTAGTGTAAATGGGTCAGATATCCATCCAGACTGATCATCAGCTGCAGCCACATCGTAATGACCATATATTAAAACTGTTTTAGCCATATCACTAACCTTGGATTCAGCAAAAACTAAAGGATTAGCTTCGGCTAGTTGATAGAGTTTACTTGAATAACCATTAGTAATAAAATAATTTTTTAACCACTCCGCGCTTTTTAATATTTGATCTTTGCAATTAATGTCTGATGAAACGCTTTTTAGGGCTATTAAAGATTTTAAAGTAGAAAAAAAGTATTTTATATCCATAAGTTTAAACTATATATGATTATAGCTTATATTTGACCCTTTAAAGTAAGCAGGGCTTCATCGATCGTTTTCATTTTTATGCCAAAATCGTGATTAAGTTTGGAGTTAGATATTTTTAAGAATTGCTGGCGGGGGCGGGGGCCGATTTTCATAAATTCTTTGAAACTGATCGGTTTAATATCCGCCTTAATCTCAAACAACGCGGCAATTTTTTGGGCTAGTTCCAAAGGCGACAAAAAGGTGCTGCCAACGCAGTGGTAAATGCCGCTAGGCCGTTTGATAATAAAAGTTTTAAAAACCTCACCAAGATCGTCGATAAAAGTCGGGGTAATAATCTGGTTGGAAAACATCGGGTGAAGAGTATTGGTTTGCAGTTGGCTTAAAATCTTCCGGACCAAATCCGGCTTTAACTCAAATCTGGCCCGAAAGGGAAAGGCAGTGCGGATAATAACACTGCGGCAGCCGGACCGGGTGACCTCGTCTTCGGCCAACAGCTTGGTTTGGCCATACCATTCGATCGGGTGCGGCTGATCGGATTCACGGTAGCCGCCGGCCGGCGGATTAACGCCGTCAAACACAAAATCGGTGGAAATATGGATTAAATAGTGATTATATTTTTTGCAGGCAACGGCCACGTTCTTTGTCCCCAAAACATTAACCTGATAAACCAGACCCTCTTTATTATCAGTCTCGCTGTAGGCTTTGGAGACATCGGTAAAGGCGGCCAAATGAATGACGGTTGCCGCCGGATGATTGAGCGCCCGATCCACCGCTTCAGCTTGAGTAATATCCACCCCGGTAGTTAAATCCAAGTTTACCAGCTCAAATTCCCCGCCAAACATTTCGGCAAACCGTGAACCAACCATGCCGGATAAACCGGTGCCGAAAACTATTGGTTTACCGGGCATACTTGATCTTTTTCCACCAATCCTGGTTATCGGTGTACCATTTAACCGTTTTTTCCAAATAAGTGTCAAAGTCGTGCTCCGGCTGATAGCCTAACTCGGTTTTGGCTTTGGACCAATCCAGGGCATAGCGGCAGTCATGACCGGGCCGGTCTTTGACCAGCTCGATTTGGTCTTCATCCTTACCCATAAGCTTTAAGATTTTTTTAACAATCTCGATATTGGCAATATCCTGAGTCAGGCCGCCAAGACAATAAGTCTCTCCGCTCTTGCCTTTCTGTAAAACTAAATCAATTCCCCGGCAGTGATCGGCCACATAAAGCCAGTCGCGCACGTACAAACCATCGCCGTAGACCGGCGCCTTTTTACCTTCAAGCAGATTAGTCACCACCAAAGGAATCAACTTTTCCGGAAACTGGTACGGTCCGTAATTATTGGAAGTATTGGTAATCGTCGTGATTAAACCATAAGTCACGTGGTAAGCATGAACTAAATGATCGGAGCCGGCTTTGCTGGCAGAATACGGACTATTGGGATTATATCTCGTCGTTTCCGAAAATTTATCCGGCGTGTTTATGGCCAAAGCGCCGAAAACTTCATCGGTACTGATATGGTGAAAGTGTTTAACTTGGTGTTTAACCGCCGCATCGAGTAAAACCTGGGTGCCGACGACATTGGTCAGAACAAAAATTGCCGGGCCGGTGATGGACCGGTCGACATGGGACTCGGCGGCAAAGTGAACCACAGTATCAATTCCGGCCATAGCCTGGTCAACAATTTTTGAGTCGCCAATATCGCCTTTAATAAAAGAGTAATTGAGATTACCCTCGGCTGTCTTCAAATTTTCAAGATTACCGGCATAAGTTAATTTATCCAGATTAACAATTTGATCTTCAGGGTGAACCTTTAGCCAATATAAAATAAAATTACTACCGATAAACCCTAATCCGCCGGTAACTAATAGCTTCATCAGTCTATTTTACCACTTGCCCGACGAGCCGCCACCGCCAACTCATTGACATAACCCACCGGCTTAGCCAATATAAGCGCGGGCCTCAAATTTGAACAGATTGGCCATCGATATTTTGCGATTTAGTTACCAAACATATTATTTTCACACCCTTTTCACTTGAACATATTTATTATTCTTTAAGTATGTTTATCAGCGACTTTACTGGCCCCATAAGAATCAGGCTTGGTTATCGCCGTATAACCATTGCC
>PCSQ01000065.1:3953-4232 GCA_002772455.1 Candidatus Beckwithbacteria bacterium CG23_combo_of_CG06-09_8_20_14_all_47_9
CCAGCTGGTAAGAATTATGACCGTTCAGGCGTTTATTCAATTTGGGCAAAAAATCCTGGGCAATGGTCAATGATTCCATGGTTTCCGCGTAAATCTTATCCCGCAAGGTTTTTGTTTCCGGCAAAAGCTTGGTTTGCCAAAAATAGCGGCCGCCGGCACCGACACGGTGAATAATAATCGCCGTCACCAACCGCAACTTGGCTAAACCATTGCTGCCGCGCAAATGCGAGTCACTGCCGATAATCAACCGATAAGAAAACTCGGATTTTTGTTCCATAA
>PCSQ01000047.1 GCA_002772455.1 Candidatus Beckwithbacteria bacterium CG23_combo_of_CG06-09_8_20_14_all_47_9
GGAAATTAGGCAAACTGCTGGAACTGTTTACCGTCAGTGATCAGGTTGGCCAGGGCTTAATTTTATGGCTGCCTAAAGGCAATCTGATTAAGGAAGAAGTGGAAAATTGGGCCAAGCAAACCGAAAAAGATTGGGGCTACCAGCGGGTAACCACTCCGAATATCGGTAAAACCAGTCTTTATAAAACTTCCGGTCACCTGCCTTATTATAAAAATGACATGTATCCGATTATGAAAGGGGGCAAAAACGAGGAATATATCTTAAAGCCGATGAACTGCCCCCATCATCACCAGATTTATGCCGCTAAAAAACGGAGCTATAAAGATCTGCCTCTGCGGCTGGCCGAGTACGGCACTTGCTACCGCTATGAGGCCTCCGGCGAACTATTCGGCATGATGCGGGTCAGGGGATTTTCCCAAAACGACGCCCATATTTACTGCACCGAGGAACAAACGGTTAAAGAATTCGTCGACGTCATGAAACTGCACCAGTATTACTATAAAACTTTAGGAATTAATAAATACCACCTGGAGCTGGCCCTGCGCGACCCTAAAGATAAATCCAAATACCACGGCAATGAAGCCATGTGGCAAAAGGCCGAAGGGCTGATGCGCCTGGCAGTCAAACAAGTTGACATTCCCATGGTGACTCAAATCGGCAACGCCGCTTTTTACGGCCCGAAAATCGATTTTATCGTTGAAAGCTCGATCGGCCGGGAGTTTGCCATTTCCACCAATCAAATCGATCTTTTCATGGGAACACGATTTGAGCTCAAATATACTGATACAGACGGTAAAAACAAGACGCCGGTAATTATTCACCGGGCGCCGCTTGGCTCGCACGAACGGTTTATCGGTTTCTTAATCGAACACTTCGGCGGCGCGTTTCCTTTATGGCTCGCTCCGGTGCAGACAATTATTGTTCCTATCTCCGAAAAACATGTGCTTTTCGGTCGTAAGCTGCTTAAGGAACTAAAGTTACTCAACCTGCGCGTTGAGCTCGACGACCGGTCCGAATCGCTGGGGGCAAAAATCCGCGACGCCGCCACCCAAAAAATACCGTACCTGCTGATTTTGGGCGATAAAGAAATTGCCGCCGGCAAAGTGGCTGTCCGGCAAAGAGGTAAAAAAGATTTAGGCTTGATGACAATTACCCAGTTTACTGATAAAATACAGGAAGAAATCCAAGAAAAGAAAATCCAGTAAGGTCCGACCTTCACTGCGTAAAGGACGGACCTTTTTTAAACATGAAATATCATCAGACTAATCAATATATTACCGCTAAAGAACTGCGGGTGATCGGCGCCGACGACAAACAAATCGGGGTCATGTCCCGGGACGAGGCTCTCTTTAAGGCCAAACAACAGGGGATGGACCTGATCATGGTCGCCGAAAAAGCCCGGCCGCCGGTCGTCAAAATGATCGAGTTTTCCAAGTTTAAATACCAGCAGCAGCAAAAGCTCAAGGAGGGCGCCAAAAAAGACAAAACCAAAGACTTAAAAGAAATCCGTTTCACCCCGTTTATCGGTCAAAAGGACTTCAATACCCGGATACAGCGGATCAAAGATTTTTTAGCCAATGGACATAAAGTCAGAATCACGGTAAAATTTACCGGTCGGCAAATTACCCGTAAGGATTTCGGCGACGCGGTTTTGAAAAAAGCCGGCAACGCCTTAATTGAGTTTGGCACGCAGGAAACTGCGCCCAAATTGCAAGGCAAATTAATGTGGGTAACAATCGGACCAAAAAAAGGAGTCAAAATTCATGAAGAAGAAAAATCCGAAAATTAAATTAAAAACCAGAAAATCGGTCGCCAAGCGTTTTAAAATTACTAAAGCCGGTTCGGTTTTGCGCCGTTCAACCCAATTCCGCCACTTGCGCCACAACCGGACTAAAGCCAATCTGCGCCGGAGCAAAGTCCCCAAAGTAGTCAATAAAACTATGGCTAAAAAAATAAGAAAGATGCTGGGCCAATAATATGCGCGTCAAAACCGGCATTGTCCGCCACCGCAAACACCAAAAAATCTTAAAACTGGCCAAAGGCTATTGGATCAGCCGCCACAAGCTTTATAAAAAAGCCCATGAAGCGGTGCTCCACGCCGGCGCTTACGCTTTTCACGGCCGCAAGCGGCGCAAGCGTGATTTTCGCAGTTTATGGATTACCCGGATCAACGCCGCCCTGATAAATTCGGGCATTAAATATTCCAAATTTATCAAGGCTTTAAAAGACAATCACATCGAGATTGACCGGAAAATTTTGGCCGAGTTGGCCGTTAACCAGCCGGCGGCTTTCCAGAAAGTAGTTGATGCCGCTCTTAAATCTAAAAAACCAAGCCTTAGCGCTGATTAGCCAGACCGTATCCGGCCAAGAATTGGCGCAATTGCGGATCGCGTTTTTGGGGCGCAAAGGCCAACTAAATCAAGTCTTCAAAAAATTAGATAAAGTTAATTATGGCCGGCAATTTAATGAAACCAAACAGGCAATCGAATCGGCCTTAACGGAAAGGCAAACCCAATTGACCGGAACCACGGCCGAATGGTTCGATCTGACGGCCCCGGGCCAACTGCCGCCGCTGGGCCACCTGCACCCGATCAGCCAGGCAATCGCCGAAATCCAGCGGATCTTTGAGCATCTTGGTTTTACCCGCGTCCGCTACCCGGAAGTCGATTGGGACCACTATGTTTTTGAAGCCTTAAATATGCCCGCCGACCACCCGGCCCGGGACGAATGGGAAACGATTTTTATCGACGCCCCGGCCCACCCTAAACTCGGTCAAATGGTTTTAACCACCCACACCAGTAATGGCCAAGTTCGGGAAATGGAACGGGTTAAAAAGCCGCCGATCCGGATGCTGAATTTAGGCAAGTGTTACCGCCGCCAGCAGGATCCCACCCACACGATCATGTTCCACCAGTTCGAAGGCCTGGTGGTGGATAAAGGTATCTCGATTCCGCACCTCAAGGGCACGCTCGATTATTTCGGCCGCCAGTGGTTCGGCCCCAAAATTAAATCCCGGATTCGGCCGTTTCACTTTCAATTTACCGAACCCAGCTTTGAAGTCGATTTTACCTGTACCGCCTGCAATGGCCGCGGCTGCCGCTTCTGCAAATCCGGCTGGGTGGAAGTCGGCGGCGCCGGCATGGTCCACCCCAAGGTTTTATCTGCCGGCGGCATTGACCCAAAAAAATATTCCGGTTTTGCTTTCGGTTGGGGAGTCGAACGGGTTTTACGCTTGAAACCCGGCTTAAACATTGACGACATCCGCCTGCTTTATTCCACCAATCAGGAGTTTTTAAACCAATTTTAATTATGAATATTTCTATTCCCCATTCCTGGCTTAAAGAATTTTTAACTACCGATGCCTCGCCGCAAAAAATAGCCGAGTGTTTATCGTTCTGCGGCCCGTCGGTGGAAAAATTGACCAAGGCCAGCGACGATTGGATTTATGAAATCGAAGTCACCACTAACCGCATCGACCTGATGAGCGTTTTGGGGCTAGCCCGTGAAGCCGCCGCCATCCTGCCTCAATTCGGCTATAAGGCCAAGTTAAAAACTTCAAGTACTCTACTTGAAGTGGATCAAAACCGATCATTCCCCCTGAAAGTTAAAGTTGATCACCAGTTGTGCCCCCGGTTTACGGCGGTCGTAATCAGCAATGTCACAATTAAACTCTCGCCGCTAAAAATCAAAGACCGCCTGGAAAAATCGGGAATCCGGGCGATTAATAACGTCGTGGATATCAGTAATTATTTGATGCGCGCTTATGGCCAACCGGTACATACCTTTGATTTTGACAAAATTAAATCAGCCATAATCTTACGCTTATCCCGGAAAGGGGAGTCATTGACCACACTCGACAGCAAAACTTTTACCTTGCCGGGCGGGGATATTGTCATTGAAGACGCTGGTAAAAGACTAATTGATCTGTGCGGGATTATGGGGGGATTAAACAGCGCCGTCGACAATCAAACCAAAAATGTTTTACTCTTTGTCCAAACCTACAGTCCCACCCACATCCGCCGGACCTCGATGATTTTGGGTCAAAGAAGCGAAGCCGCCCAAATTTTTGAAAAACAGCCGGACCCGGAACAAGTTATGCCGGTTCTACTGGCCGGAATTCAATTATTTAAAGAGTGGGCCGGGGGAGCGCAAAGTTCAAAAATAATCAATCTTTATCCGCATCCTTATAAACCAAAAACCGTTTCCGCCCCGCTTCAATTAATTAAAGAGCGGCTAGGGGTAGAAATCAGCCAGCCAGAAGTTGACAAAATTCTAAAATCATTGGGTTTTATCAACGGCCAAGTACCGTCGTGGCGGGCTAAAGATATTAATATCCCGGAAGAC
>PCSQ01000067.1 GCA_002772455.1 Candidatus Beckwithbacteria bacterium CG23_combo_of_CG06-09_8_20_14_all_47_9
ATTCTTCCGCCCATATTCTCGGCGCGGTTTAAGTTCATTTCTGCGGATTGATTTTCTGGAGTGCCCGGACTTGCTGCCATATTTATTGCTTAATTGATTGTTGCAAATCTGTTAATTCTTTTAAAGTTAATTTTGATAAAAACTCTTGAATCAAATCATAATAACCAACCTCTATTATTGTCGCTGCGGTAACCACAAATTCCTTTGCTTCCGGTTTGTTTTGAGTTGACAATTTAAAACCATCGATAACAAATTTTTTGTCTTTTAATTGGGCTGCCTTTAATAACATGTTTTTAAGCAAAATTTGCTGAATTAAAAATTCTGCTTCCTGTCTCTGATTTTCACCCATTTCAAACCAATCAAAAAAACTGCTCATGGATGTTCCGCTGGTGTTAAATAAGTTATTTCTCATGGTGTTTGTTAATAATTACGGCCACCTTTATTCCTTGACGACAAAAACGGCCAACCCTATCATAAAACTTATCTTTGGCAAAGTTTAAATTTTCATGCTCAACACCAAAAGTCATTAGCACTAACGCCCTGGCAAACTTGTCAACAAATATATCCTTGTCTTCAATCTTAACCGTTTTGGCTAACTTAAAAAATTCCTGTAAGTTAAATTCGTCAGGAATCTCTTTTTCTTTTTGGCGCAGAAACTCAAGCAATCTTTCTGCTTTGGTTTTTTCCATATCCCTTCATTCTAGACATTTTTCCCGGGGGAAGCAATTTTTGGAAAAATTTCTGTTAGAATAAATAAAATGGGCCGTTGGAAAATCCAATACTATTCCTCTCCTTCCGGTCAAATCCCGGTTTATGATTTCATCGAAAGCCTGCCTGAAGACGCTCAATCTAAAATCCACAACTCTTTTGAACTGTTAGCGGAATTCGGCATCCGCCTCGGCCAACCTCATGCCAAAAAAGTCACCGGTACGCCTTTATGGGAATTAAGAATTTTAGGCAAAAACTCCTTAAGGTTTTTCTATCTGGCCGTAGCCGGCCAAACATTCTTAATGCTCCACGGTTTTGTTAAAAAATCTCAAAAAACTCCGAAGCAGGACCTGCGCCTTACCTTGAAAAGACTGAAAGAATGGCAAAACAAATAGTCTCTTGTTTATATCACAAAATTGTGATATATTATTAATATATGGATTGGGATTCTCATAAAAAACAATTGCTGAAAAAACCGGGTTTCCAAAAGGCTTTAGAAAAAAACCGGCTAGAGTATGAAATCGCCCGGGCGGTAATTTTAGCTCGGGCCAAGTATAAATTTTCTCAAAAACAACTGGCGGGAAAATTAAAAACCCAGCAATCGGTTATTTCCCGGCTGGAAACCGCTCAAACCACCCCCTCTCTTTCGTTCCTGCAACGGTTGGCGGCGGTTTTTAACGGTAAAATTAGGATTAGTTTTGAAGGGTTCTAGACTTTTTTCCCGGGGGAAGCAATTTTTTTTGGGGCTATAAAATAAACACCGGGTAAAAACCCTTGGCTCGTGTCAGGTTTTCTGTGGCCACCAGCGACTGTTTTAAGCCCAGTTCCCGGGCCAAACTGCCGGCCTTGTTTAAATCACTGCCCGCGCCGGTTCTTTTAACCTCCACCGCCAGTTTTTTATCCAGAATAAAATCTATCTCCGCCCCGGATTTTTTCCTAAAATAATTCACCTTGCCCTTGAGCCGCAGCAGGTGAAAAACACAGTTCTCCAGTCTTTGACCGGGAGAAATTCCGGCAATCTGCCGGGCCAGGCCCCAATCGACAAAATAAACCTTTTTGGCTTTTCTGATCGCCACCCGCAGTTTTTTACTGTAGGGCTCAACTAAGGAAATCAAATAAGTCTTTTCCAAAAACGCCAGCCACGCCTCAACCGTCAGCCGGGAAACTTTTAATTCTCCCGCCAGCCTCTCGACATTGACCAGGTTTCCCGCGTTTTCCGCCAGCAGTAAAATCAGGTCGCGCACCAAGCCGGTTTTGCGAAAATCGGCCAACTGTTCTACCTCGTGCTGGAAATAAGCGGTAAAAACCTCGCTCAATAGCCGTTCTTTTTCCGGTTTATTATTGGCCAGGACCACGCCGGGAAAACCGCCAAACTCCAGGTATTCCCGCCATAAGGGTTTAATTGTTTCGAACATTACCGTGGTTAATTCGGCTGGTTTTGGCAAAACCAGAGGCGAATTTTTAAAGATTAAAAACTCCGCAAACGAGAGCGGAAACAATTCGAAAATGAACTTCCGGCCGGACAATGACTCGGAAAACAGGTTTTTTAAATAAAAACTGGCCGACCCGCTCAAAAAAAACTTAAATTGATAATGATCGGATAAGTATTTAACCACCGAGGGCAGGTTTTTTACCAATTGGACCTCGTCTAAAAAAATCCAGGCCTGCCGGGTTAAATCCAGCCCCTGGCCGGCAAAATTAGTCCTGATAGTTTCGTAATTTTCCTCTTCGAATAAACGCTGCAGCAGTGGATTTTCCAGATCAAGAAACAGTTTATTGCCTGATTCGATTTTAGCATAAATATCCCGGAGTAAAAACGTTTTGCCGCAGCGGCGCATGCCGGTGACCACGATCGCCTGGGCCGTGTCTAAAAGCGGCCAAATTTGATCCAGCAGTTCCCGCCTATAAATCATGCTATTATTTTAGTTCAACCAAAGTTATATTGTCAATACTTATTCATTCCAGACATTTTTCCCGGGGGAAGCAATTTTTTTATAAATACCGGTTGATTATCTTCCAATAGTTTTTGGCAAAATCAAACACAAATTCCTGATCGCTAATAAAGTTCTGTAAATCAAAAGACAGTTTTCCGGGAGTAACCACTTTTTTTATCCTTTCACTCAATAATCGTTTTAACGATTTTTCATCTTTAACTTCTGTGGTTTTTTTTAAAGTTTTCCAGTTAGGCGTTACCTTTTTGTCAAAAAACCACCATAAATCATAAAAGTCGCGCCCCTTTATGTTGATTTCTTGTTTTTTCCCCTTAAACCAAATTCTGTTTAAAAAAGCGTGAATTTTACCCGCCATCAGCGTCGGCAAATCATAAGTCCGGGCGAGAAAATTAAAACCGAATTTAGCCACCGGCTTAAAAATAATCCCCGCGTAAGGCAAAATTTCGTCTTCCGCCTCAATTTTAACGTAAAGTTTGTCTATTTCCGGTTTTTGGTTTAACCCCAAACCGTATAAAATGGGAAATTTTAAATAAAGCCGGTTATCTGACTGAATTTTTGTTTCTATCAGGTTAAATTGCTTATTTTTAATCTGCCCGAGAAGATATTCGGCCAAACTGGTTAATGGCTTCTTAACCAGCGACTTTGGCAAATAATCAAAATCCAAGTCCTCTGACAGGCGGGGCAAATCATAGCCTATCCTCATGCAGGAACCGCCTTTAAAAATCATTTTCTTGAAATCCCGGCTGTTATAAATTTCACTCAAAATCACGTATTGAATATATTCCCGCAGGGAATTAATAATCACTTGTTTGGGAACATTTTGTTGTCTTTGTTCCGCGATTATTGTTTTTAAAACATCGTTAAGCATAGTATTCGGATTTTATCAGTTTAATTAATTGCCGGGTTTTCTCGCTTTTGGAAATACCGGCATATTCTTCAATCTTCACCAATTCTTTTTTACTAACCCCCTCCCAGTTAATCCGCAATTCCCTGGCTTCCAGAATATTAACCGGACTATTTCTTAAAAATCGAAAGTAAAGAAAGTCAAAAATTGCCTTTGGTTTCGAGGCTATTAAAACCGGCGCCGAATAAAACTTAATCACCTCATAATCACGATAAAGTTCCGGGGCAATTGAATAATAACTAAAAACCCCTAATTGATTACGCCAAGCCTTGGTTTTAGCCGTAGTCACGCTGCTGAGGCCGTAAACCGCTTCGGTTAAAAGCCCGTATTTAGCCATGACATATTCTCCGGATAAGTATGAGGGTTGATAAATTTTATTGGCGAGATACTCCAGGAAACCCTGTTTGTTTGTTTGTTTTTCCCAGCGTTCGCGCAACAGATACATTCCTTTTTTCAAAGAAATTATTTTTCCGGATTTTATCCACGACTTAATATTAAAATCCAGCGCGTCTTCATCCGGCTCCATTTGCCGCAATGTTTCCTTGGTAAAAAAATCCAGCGGGGAAAGAAAATTAAGGTTTTTACGATTCATATAATTGTTTCTATATTGGTAGTAATATACTACTATTTAAGAAACGGCTTGTCAAGCATTAACCTCTTTTTTCC
>PCSQ01000143.1 GCA_002772455.1 Candidatus Beckwithbacteria bacterium CG23_combo_of_CG06-09_8_20_14_all_47_9
ATTTCAAAAAGCCCTTTGATTTGCTCGCGAAACTGCCCGCCGAAGCGAGGGGCGAAGCCCCGAGCGAGGCGACTAATTCAATATGGTGGACCTGGGGGGGATCGAACTCCCGTTTCCGCAATGCGAATGCGGCACACTACCGCTGTGCTACAGGCCCGTTGTCATGATTGTATCACATTGACAAGGTGCGACCTTGTCACTTAAACTGTATCAGGTATGCCTGCCAAAAATGTGGAGAAAATCTACAAAGTTAACGCTGTTTACCATGCTTACAACCGCGGGGTGGAAAAAAGAAAAATTTTTCTTGACGACCAGGACTACCGGGTGTTTCTACATCTGTTGAAATACTATTTATCCGCTGCCGGAAAAGGCACGCCTCACCCGATCACCACCACCGGAAAATTAAATTTAATCCGTCCCCGGCCGCTCAAAAACCTGAACCGGGAAGTCGAGTTAATCGCCTACTGCCTGATGCCCAACCATTACCATTTACTCTTAAAACAAACCACCATTGACGGCATGACCAAGCTTCTCCGGCGCGTGGCGACGACCTACTCGTTATATTTTAACCGCCGCTACAAACGGGTCGGCTACCTGTTTCAAGGCAGATACAAAGCCGTCAGGATTGAAGATCAAGCCGGATTGCTTCAGCTCTCCTGTTATATCCATCTTAATCCGAAGGGGTTAGAGCAGATGACAAGGTGCGACCTTGTCACTTATCCATACTCCAGTTATCCGTATTTTTTAAGGCTAAAAACGGCTGATTGGCTGCATCCAGAGGAAATTCTGACTCTAACGAGTCATTATAAAGATTTTGTAGAGCAATCCCCAAGCGAACAGGAAGATAGCTTATGGTGACAAGGTCGCACCTTGTCAGTCTGCTATCACTAGTCTTGGTGGCGGCGGCACTGGTAATTGCGACTATTTACGTCGCCAATCCGCAAAATATAAACAGAATATTGAATATCGCCATGAACGATCAAGGAGGTGGCGGAGGAGGCGGCAGCGGCGGACAGACAAAATCCGGCCGCTGTCCTGACGGCACCTTCGCCCCGGACGGAGATTTGAAATATTGCAAAGGCGGCAAGAAAAAGGTTAAGGCGAAAAAACAAACGGCTGCAAAAAAGCCTAAAACAGCCAAATCAGAAAAAGACTGCGGTAAAAACGAGCTGTATTTTACAGATAGTTATGGCAACAAAAAATGCTATCCCCTGGGCTTTAAAATCCAGGCAGGCTATGTTGTGTGTAAAAATTCTACCTATGGCTGGATGGATATCTGCAAAGACAGTAATAACGACGGCCTGAACGACGTCACCAAACCGCCGCCAGCACCGGAAAAATCCACCAGCTGTACTTTTACCGGTTATAATAACCAAAACTATACCATCGGCCAGGGCCAATCAGTCATCAGTAACACAGCTTCCCCATTTGCCTGCATCGGCGGTCAATTAATCGAGTGCACAAAAGTGACCCAGCAAGAACTCAATAAATTTCCCAGCTTGGGAGATTGTAAATCCCCCACCATTGCCCCCAGTAATACCAGTTATAGCGGCGGCAACCCGGCTAAAGCCAGCTGTTATTCAAATGGACTGCTGTTATCACCAAATGATCTGAATTTTACCAGTAACGGCTGGCAGCAATGCGTCAACGGCCAAATGGCGGCGAGCCCGCATGATCCGGATACCGTCGCTAAAGAAATGCTGGCCGGTGATGATACTCATGCCGAATGGTTAAAAACCGCCGCACCGGAAACATATCAAAATATAGTGGAAATGGAAATGGAAATGGAAGCGCTTTATAGTTTAACCACCCAACCAGACCGAACTTATCAGATCCAAGCTAATGACACCGAATTTTTGGAATTTTGCGCCGCCAATAACATTACTTTTAGAAACCCAATTACCAATCCCGGTAATAATGGTTGCCAGGGCATGCCGACCAATGAAATTCTCAAACAATACTGCCTTAATAATGGCGGGAGCGAGACCGATTGCGCTTTTGGCCGGGAATTTGCTTTAAACGAGCTGACCGAATACAACCCTCTAGTCGGCAGTCAAGCCAAAAACAAAGTGGATAAAATTAACCGGGAACATTTGGCCGAGGCAGAAAAATTAGAACAGGAGATATTGGCCGAGGCGGCGGCCGAGGCGGCAGCAGCAGAACAAGCAAAAATCGATTCATCGGCCATGAAGAACTGTTTGCTGCATTGCCCTCAATCAACCCACCGCTGTGTTTTAGACGCCCAAAATATGCCCCAATGCGTTGACGCTAATATTGGCTACAACCCTGCCAGTTTAGGGACAAATCAGCAACAATACACTTTCGGCACGTTCGAAGCCGAAGGTGAAGAATTAACTGCCACCGCCTGCGGGGGTTCAAACGAAGTTTGCTGTAACAGCGGATCCCCCTGCAATACCGGCATGGCCTGCGGCGCTTCCGGTAAATGCGAATATGACTCGGCGCTGGCTAAATCCACGGCCAAACTCCGACTGATCGAGGCCAATCCGACTAATTTTGGGGCGATTATTGCCAACAACAGCCAAGATCAGACCGCGCTGGCCAAACTAAACGAAGCCGCCGGCCGGAATATCGACTGTGAAGGCACCCTGACCTATTCGGATACAGCCAAGGATTTTATCTGCATCACGGATGAAGTTTTGGAACAAGCCTACTACAACCAGCCGCCAAGCCCCGTTTATCCGGACTCGGGCAACCTAAACCAAGCCTGCCGCTATGACTGGGGCAGGCTGAATTTCCACGCCTGCAACAATGATATGTTAACCTGCTCCGGCAATAACACCTGCCAGCTAAACGAGGCGGCAAAAAATTCATTGGCCGGCGGCCATTCCCAACTGAATTTAGCTACGATCAACTCTCCCGGTCTGGCCCTGTCCCAAAATGTCTCTCTGGCAAAATCCGGCTGCACCGAATCAAAAACTGCCTACATTCAAAACGGCCAAGCCTGGGTTTGCTGGGATGCCGAAAGTAAAATTGTTTCCCGGGCGCCGAGTTTGGAATACGCCGCCAATCCAGCCTTAGCCACAACTTTGTTTACCGATGTTAAAAATTCCGAAAAGGCAATTTTAACGACAACTTATGACCAATATGGCGTAGTCGACGATGTTTATGTCTGCCCGGACAATTTAGTCAGAATTGAACTTAATTGCGTTGACCCGAAAGTGGCCGCTTTTGACGATAATTACAGCCAGGGCGTCTTTGCTTCTGAATTGCGGGAAAACGAGGTAATTAACCAAATCCCCGGAGTTAATTTAATTGTCGACCATCTCTTTGCCCCGATCGCCCAAGCTTTAAGCCCCAGCTATTACAAGGCCGCCAAAACCCAAGCCGAGACGGCCTTCACGATGCTGGCCAACTCCGACGCCACGGTTGACGAAGTCATGGCCACTTTAAGCCCGGCCGCCCGGGTTTTGGTCACCACTCAAGCCTCGACCGTGTTTGAGTGGCACGAAGACAAAAGTCCCGTCGACAATCTTTTAGAAATCCGCGACGAAGCTTTATACCACACTTTAGCCGGCACCAGTTTATTTACCTCCGCCTGGACCGAGAGCGGTTTTACCGGACCGGAACAATCCTCGTTTTTAAACTACGCTTCAGGTTACGCCGGGGCCCAAGGCAACTACTGGAAACGGGTGATTGATCCTCAAGGCATGGCCGGGGCGGCCGCTTTCGGCGGAGAAATTACCATGGCCGGCGCCGACTTTATCCCGGTCGATAAACTTTTCACCGCCGCGGCCAAAGCCACCAAAACAGTCCCGATTCTGGGAAGAGTTCTCAACGCTCCCCACGCTCTCCAACTGGCCTTTGACGCCACCCGGCCCGGCCGGATCGTTACCGGCTTAATGGAAATGGGCGCTTCGCCGCTGATCGCCTTAGGCGGCGGCAATATCCGGCCGGTCCAATACTTTACCCACGGCTTAGGATTAGTTACCGGCAAAGTATCTTTGGAAACCGGCCAGGAGGTCGCGGAAAAAGCGGCGGAAACCGGTTTTACCAAACTTTTACAACAATCGGCTGACTCTTTTACCGATGATATTGATAATGCCGTCGCGGATCT
>PCSQ01000054.1:0-181 GCA_002772455.1 Candidatus Beckwithbacteria bacterium CG23_combo_of_CG06-09_8_20_14_all_47_9
ATGAGCTGGCTTTAAGGATTGCCAGTTGTTATCCGGCGGCTAATTTGTTGGAACCACTGATTGATTACCGGGTTAATTCCGAGGCGGCAATTTCCCTAAAGCGGCTTAAAAGCCAGGAATTTTTGGCGTTAAAAGCGCGCTGGCTAGCCTTAACTCAATATGGTTATTCGTGGTATCAGTC
>PCSQ01000054.1:198-3290 GCA_002772455.1 Candidatus Beckwithbacteria bacterium CG23_combo_of_CG06-09_8_20_14_all_47_9
CGCTCTTGTCTTTTATGATACCGTCGGGTATAAAAAAATTAGTTTATGCGCGCTATTTTTGGTATCGCGGCAATCATTAGTTTGGCCGGCTGGTTGATCAGCCGGGCAGATATAAAATTGCCTCAAGCTTCCCGGCCGTCGCCGCAGCTGGCAATTAGTTTTACCGGCTGGCAGGATGCGGTTAATAAGGAGTATGGCTATAGTCTAAAAATGCCCCATGATTGGAGCCGGCTGCAAATGGAAGGCGAGCCGGCCTACCCGCAAAGAATGAAATTGATTAACGTCAAACCGGAAGAACAGCGGAAGCCGCACGTGGGGATTGTGATTACGGCAATGCCGTTTAAAAAACAGCCGCTGGAAAATTATCCGGAAATAACCAATTTTGTAGCTGATGGCCGTGAGCCCAGAAGGTTGTCTATGGCCGGGGAAACGGCGCTGTTTCTGGATAATTTGGGTGAATCCGGTGAAGAGTTTGCTGTGTTTATTCTTCATCAGGACCGGGTCTATCGGTTTGATTGGACCGGCACCCATCCGGATGTGCGGAAACAATATAAAGACGTCGGTTTAAAGATTCTGGCTTCGCTGAAGTTTCTTTAAACCTTGTTCCAGGCTGACTTTAGGCTGCCAATTAATCATTTGTTTAATCTTGGTAATGTCGATCCGGTTTAAATTGATTTCATGGGGGCGGCCTTGGCCGGAATAATCCACTTTAATGGTTCTATCAGTAACTTGCTTGGCGGTTTTTAACAGGTCGGCGATGGTCGTGGTCCTTTCCGTGCTGACATTAAATACGTCTCCCGGAACCGTCGGCGCTTGGGCTAATTTTGTATAAGCGTCAACTAAATCGTCGATATAAATAAAACAGCGCTCGATATCCGGTTTAGTCAGGCGGAGGAACTGATTGGTTTTTAAATGTTCGGCAATAATCGGTATCAAATAAATTTTTGATTGGCCGGCGCCGTAAACATTGGCCGTTCTTAAAATCAGGGTGTTAACTTTAAAAGTACGGTTGTAAAAGCGGCACAGTTCTTCACCCAGCCATTTGGTAAATGAATAATGGGTCATGGGCTTAATTGGATCAGATTCCCGTTTATATTTTTCGTAAGGGAAATCATAAACATAGGTCGAGGGAAAAATCAGCTTAGCTTTTACCCGGCGGCAGTACTCCAAAACATTAACCGTGCCCAAAACATTAACCTTATAAGCCAAAGCTGTGTTTTCATTGCAGTCTTTGTAACCGGAAACAGCGGCTAAGTGAAAGACAGTATCGGCCGGCGGGAGGTCAGCCAAATCTTCCGGCCGGGTTAATTGCTGGTTGGCGGAGCGGGAAAATTTAATGACTTTAATTTTATTTTTTTCTAAGGCATCAGCCAGGTGTTTACCCACAAAACCATTACTGCCGGTGATTAAGGCGGTTTTCATACTAAATTGTAACACATGGATTATGCTATAATTTTAATAATGGGCAGAAGAGAGCGTTTTCAAAAAATTTATAACAATCTTCCTTTAAATTTAAGGTTGGAAGTAGTTTTGGTTATTGATGGTGAACCGGTTACCTGGAATGTCATTTGGCTTGAAGTTGAACAGCGAACTAAGATAGGAGAAAGAATGCTCGAGAAACTTGAAGCTCTAAAAATTATCTAACCAGTATGGTGAAAATATCTGACGAGGAAATTCGCAAGATGGTGATTGCCCGGCTGGAAATAACTCCGTCAAAAAGAAAAATTATTATTGGTGGAGCCGGCGCTTTTACTAAAAAAGAACTCATTGAGAAAATTAAGCAACATGACCCAATTGGCCAAAAAATTATTGAAGTCCATTTGAATTATCTTCGGTCGTTTAAAAAACAACAATTCTGGGGATGATAATTACTCGTCCAAACCACGACTTTGCTACAAAATACTTGTTTCGTTGGAGTCAAACAGTCATTACTCTGGCAAAAAAGCGAAATATTCTAGTAATAGATTTGAAAGGAAAACGGGCCAGTCGTGTTGAGTTAACAAAAAGTGTAAGAAAGAATACGGCGGACTTCATATTTATAAATGGTCACGGTAACGACGATTTAGTTACAGGGTATAACAACCAGATTTTAGTTCAATTTAATGATAATGAAAAACTTTTTAGAGGCAGAATTGTTTATGCCCGCTCCTGTCGATCGGCGGCTAAACTGGGTAAATCATGTGTCAAAAAGGGTACCCGCGCTTATTTGGGTTACACTGACGATTTTATTTTTTACAGCGATGCCGCCTCAAAATTTCTTGGACCCTCAAATTTAATTGCCAAAACTTTATTGATAGGAGAAACCGCTGGCCAGGCTGATCAAAAAGCCAAAGATGCCTATGCTAGAACCATTCAAAGATTTGAGAATAGCAGTGTCTCCGAAAAAGACAGGGAATTAATTCCTTATTTACAATGGAATATGGAAAAACAAGTTTGTTTGGGTAATAAAAACGCCCGATTAAAAATATAAGTTATGATGATTTGTTCGCCTCAACTGGGGTTATCCCCGGAGTCCAATTCCGGCGGCGAAGTTTATGACCGGGAAGTAATTAACCGTTTATGTGATAAAGGGGTTAAAGTTTTGACTTTATTACCCAAAAACCGGCCGTATTTATACAATAAAAACCTGACAGTTAAATACGCACCGGTTAAAATAATGTATCCGCCGCAGGTTTTTTCCGCTTTTGTCTTACCCTATTTGATTAAGACTTACCGGCAAGAGAGGTTTGATATTTTGCGGGTCCACAATCCCTATTTTATCGGCCCGGCCGCGGCGATTTTCAAAAAAATATATCCCAAAGTTCCGGTGGTCGCTTCGTTTTTGCATTTAGAAAACCGGTGGTTGACTGGTAAATTTGATCACATTATTACAATTTCTAAATCAACTAAAACCGAAATAATTGAGTCTTTGCATTACCCAAGTGAAAAGATTAGCGTTGCTTATCCCGGAGTTGATCAGAGGTTTAAGCCTGGTGAAAAAAAACGAGTAAATTTTACCATCATGTTTGTGGGAGGCTTGAAAAAGCGCAAAAACCCGGAGTTTTTGCTTCAGGTACTGGCCCGAATTAACCAGCCTAACGTTGAATTAGTGC
>PCSQ01000054.1:3319-3834 GCA_002772455.1 Candidatus Beckwithbacteria bacterium CG23_combo_of_CG06-09_8_20_14_all_47_9
CTAAAGGGTAAACATGTCCGGGTGACCGGTTTTATCGCGGAAAAAGACAAGCCAACACTGTATCATCAGGCCGACGTGGTTGTTTTACCTTCAGTTAAAGAAGGATTCGGGATGACTTTGATTGAGGCCGGGGCCAGCGGTTTGCCGGTGGTTGGTAATCGGGTTTGGTCGATTCCCGAGATTATCCAGGATGGCGTTACCGGCTTTTTAGCCCGGTCGGGAGATGCCGATGATTGGGCGCAAAAAATAATTCAATTAATTAAATCAGAGCCGCTGCGGCGAAAAATGGGCGAAGCGGGCCGACGGCAGGCGCTGACCAAATTTACCTGGGAGAAAAATATCCAGGCCCAACTAAAGGTTTATGAAAATCTTGTTTGTTAACGAGTACGCGCCGCCGCACGCTGTTTCCGGGGCGGAATACAGCATGATGGCTTTGGCAGAAGCTTTAGGCGCGGCAATATTTACTCCACTTTGGAAGAAAAACGATCCTGGTCAAAGTTTGTCTCCGTTATGGT
>PCSQ01000144.1 GCA_002772455.1 Candidatus Beckwithbacteria bacterium CG23_combo_of_CG06-09_8_20_14_all_47_9
CTTCGGTCTTATTCGTCGGCTTCACCATTTGAAATAAGGCCACAATTCCGTAAGCCAAAACCGCATACACGGCCATGGCGATTAAAGTTGACCATTCCAAAATCATGCCTGATGCTCCGGATATTCCCAATATTCCGGCAAATGGGGAGGCAAAAGGACTGCTAATGGCATAGATGAAACTGGTAAACCCGCTATAAGTATTGGCCCCTAGCAGTTTCAGTAAAACCCTGAAAGCTAATACCACTTCGATAATGCCCAAGATGTACCAAATAACTTGGTAGGTCCGAAAAATGGCTTTTTTCGTCTGGTAATCCTTTTGGGAAGAACCGGTTTCGACTTGAGCCTGCATCATATTTTTTTCACTTTCTTAATAATTGTTACTGGAGGTAAATAACAAACCAAAGCCTTTTCAACCAAATTTGTTAAATTTATATCCTCCGCCACCGCTTGCGCCCGGGACTGTTTAACAATCGCCGGATTTAAAAAAAGAGTCACCCGTTGTTTTTTCTTAGTTGTCATACTTCATATAGTATAATTAATTGTAGTACTTGTCAAGTATCAAGTAATCCAGTATACTGTTAATCATGCTTACACTTATCTTATTTTTAATTGTTGGCGCAGTCATGGTGTATCTGGCACAAAACAATTTGGCACTGGTAACTCTGCGTTTAGGCGCCTATGCCTTTCCCAACATTCCTCTCTTTTATATTATTATTGGTTCTCTGTTGGCCGGGCTGGGTTTGGCTTGGCTTATCTATCTGGTTAATTCAATTTTTATTGCTTTTTCTATGCGCCGGAAGGATACCGCCATCAAAGATGGAAAAAACACGGTGGTTGATTTAACCAAGCAGATTCACCAGCTGGAGTTAGAAAACGAACGGCTTAAAAATAACTCCACCGTTGTTGAACCACAGGACAAAAACGCCCTGTGAAATTTTTTTTAGCCAAACTCTGGAAACGATTAGGCCTGTCAAAAGGTGTCCAGTTATTTTTAATGAAAAAAAAGAAGTTTTGCTGTTTAAACATACGTATCGGCAGCACGCTTGGAGCCTACCCGGCGGTTATTTAAAATCCGGCGAACACCCAAAAGAAGCCCTCGAACGGGAGATAAAAGAAGAGTCCGGCCTAGTCGTCAGTGTTGATGAATCGCTCAAAACCAGAACTGATCGTGATAGCTCTCGTTTAGATATGTGTTATGTCGGTGTCTTTATCG
This sequence comes from Candidatus Beckwithbacteria bacterium CG23_combo_of_CG06-09_8_20_14_all_47_9, assembly GCA_002772455.1. Taxonomy (GTDB): domain Bacteria; phylum Patescibacteriota; class Microgenomatia; order UBA1400; family CG1-02-47-37; genus CG1-02-47-37. Next base: position 1,214 of record PCSQ01000144.1, read on the forward strand.
GTGGCGAGTTTACTCCGAGCCATGAAGTGTCTGAATATGGGTTTTTCTCCCAAGATAAAATACCCCTCCTCAGGAGTAATCAGGTTTTCTTAATCGAAGCGGCTCGGCAACAAAAAATGGTTAAATAATTCAACTCCCCCCATTGAACACTTTAAGAACAAAATCAACATTATTACAGATTCAAAGGAACGAGCTAAATACTGTGCTTAATTTGTTTATTCAAAACAGGGCAACTCCTTTCAACCATCTTTGATTAAAATATATAATCATAGTTACTATGGTTCTAGATTTACATCATTGTCACCCATCCTTAATTTCTGAATTACTGCAGTAGATGATCCAGTGTTCTCAAAAATAAGATCAAATTGGCCTGTATTGTGAGTGAAGCTATCAGGTTTAATGACTACTGCAGGAGCGTTTTTGTTATTTGTCACTTGTGTTTTTGAACCTCCCACAATGATATCTCCGCCTGCCAATATGCCGCAACCTGCATGGATGTAAGGAGAATTACTATGATTAGAGACCTGCCTATTTTTATTAATGTCAACACTTGCCATTCTCCACCCACTACATCAACAAAAAGTATTCAAGAGGTACTTTTACCACATTACCTTCAATGGCTAATTCGGAGTTACAAATCACCAAACCATATTTACCACCAATCTTCTGAAGTGTCGCTTCAGCCTGACCAGTAGGCTTTTTACCATAGCCAACCTCAATAGCAATCTTTCTTTCAGGCAAACTTAAAACAAAATCGGCTCCTCCAGCAGCACTATCATAAAAAATTGGTGATGACAGTTTTTGCGCAAACTCACGATATAAAACTAAGGCAATAACATCCTCCATATACATGCCTTTGTGACTGAGAAATGCATTTTCACCTTCAACGATAGTCAATAAAGCATGACGAACCGCAGGGGTCATAAAATGATATTTAGAAGGCTTTCTAACTTTTTTGTAAGTTGAACCATATGGATACACCCTGATCAACACCTCAGCTTTTTCTAAAGCTTCTAACACATTAACCAATGTCACTAGCGAAATCCCCTGAAGACCTTTCGCCAAACTAGTAATACTAACTTCTCCACTACCAGCGATCATCAGAAGAATGTTTTTAATAGCTGCCAAAGTTGCATTATCAAACTTGCCCAATTCCGGCAGGTCGCATTCCACAACTCTGTCAATTTGTTGATTGGTTAGTGTGTAAACTCGCTGTTCATCTTTAATTGTCAAGGCATATGGCATTGTTGAATAGCGTAAATAACGGTCAATTTCCAAGGTCTCAATTCCGAACCAATACTTCTTAACTTGAGACTGAAACTTTAAGAGCTGTGTGTAGCATTCATCGGCACTATTGCTGTACATCAAAGTTTGTTTGAGTGCTTCTTTCAAACCTTTGACTGGAAACTTTACTTGCACCGTTTTATCTTTAAAAGAGTCATATCTGGTTTTAAGAAGCATGTACTCGGTAAAGTTCATTGGATAAAGCTTTTCGAAAACAACACGACGAGCAAGGTCTGTAGTCGACTGAAGAAACAATGCAGAAGAGCCAGTGCATACTACAAACACCCTCTTCGAACGGTCATAAAGAGTCTTGAGTACTGCCGTCCATTTTTTATCAAAATGGATTTCGTCAATAAAGAGAAAAACGTCATGATCCAGTTTTTCAATAGCTACACCCGTAATCTTTTGGTACTCTTCTAAAACGGTATACAGATCTGATCCCAATTCGTTTACCACCTGGTCTGCCGAAACATACAGCATGTCCTTAGCAAAACGAGGAAAATATGTCAGATAAAGCTGTGCCAATAGAGTTGTTTTCCCCACACCTCTTAATCCTGGCACACTCACTATTCTTACTTCCTTTTCCCCTGCAATAAAATCATTAATGAGCTTTTGCACCCGAATGTACATATTTCGAGTAAGGTATTTGTTGCCTTGTTCGTCCTGTGTGTAGGTTCGAAGCAAGGCAGGAGCTCTATTAAGCTGGTTTTGAAGGTAACGATTAACCTGAATATTGTTCATACTTTTCTTCACTAACTAACCATCATAGTAACACCATTTACTGTTATAGTCAACTATAGTAGAGAGGTTTTAGAAGGTGTTTTCCAGGCTAAAAACTCCCAAATCTCTGTTTGAACTATTCAAATTTCTCGAATAATTGACACAAGAACCGCCGACGGACAGTAGTTTCCATTTTGGAAATAACTGACCCGTAAACACGAGCCCTGACCCCGCGTGGCCAAGTTTACGGGGCGTTTGCTGCCTGGTTGGGCTAGTTGTGTACCCTAGAAACAAAATCTGGATAATTTGAAAGCAATTATCGAACCGTTACCCTGCTCACTGGTCCATTCAGTTCATTAGAGAAATTGATCAACTGACCACCACTGGTAAAAGCAATACTGATACTTGGTGTTTCTGTGGACTCGTAGACCTTAATGCAAGGAACGCCATTACCATTGTAGTACAAACCGTCAGTGTCTTTATCCAGATCTTCACTGCAAGTTTCTAGCGGTGGGTTGTGTTGGATAGTTCGGGCTTCACCTCTCCAAATGAAGAAATAATTTACCCTACCATTCCCACTGTCTTTCTTGCCGGTTTCCAGTGTCAATTTACTGCAGATCAATGTTGCCAATAGCAGAAGGATGTTTGGCGATAAAGCCCTTGGCGATTTGCTCAACCTCTTCCTGAGAATAATTAGAGGAGTAGTCATAATCCTTCTGGACATAGTTTGTTGCTGGACTGAACCCCTAAAATTGTACAGAAATCCTGCACTGGTTTGATATAGTTACCAAAGGAGGTAACGTATGTCACTCAAACACCGGAAGT
>PCSQ01000079.1:0-1474 GCA_002772455.1 Candidatus Beckwithbacteria bacterium CG23_combo_of_CG06-09_8_20_14_all_47_9
AAAACTTTTGAGCCGTTTGAAAAACTGTACCTGGAAGTGCCGGAACGTTTCGCCGGCGTGGTGATCAATAGTTTGGGTCAGCGTAAAGCGGAAATGGTTAATATGCAAACCGTTAAAACCGGCGTTAGGTTTGAGTATAAAATCTCCACGAAAAATTTGATCGGCTTGCGGGGGGAATTACTCACTAAAACTTCGGGGATGAGTGTGGTCAACTCGGTTTTCTGGGATTATGAACCGGAAAAAGAAGCGGTGGTGTGGCAAAGAAACGGGGCGGTGGTGTCCAATGAGCCGGGAAAAGCCTTGGCCTATGCCATTGCTCACCTACAGGTGCGGGCGACGTCGTTTGTCGATCCCGGTGAAGAAGTTTATAAAGGGATGATTATCGGCCTTAATAACCGGCAGGGAGACATGTACTTTAATATCTGCAAAGGCAAGCAGCTGACTAATATGCGCGCCTCGACTTCCGATGCCACGATTCAAGTGGCGCCGGCCCTCAAAATGTCCCTCGAGCAGTACTTAACTTTTATCGGCCCGGACGAATTGTTGGAAGTGACGCCGCACCATTTGCGGCTGCGCAAAAAAGATTTGAATTTCAAGCACTAACCTTGAGGATTTTATAGGTGACGGTTCCGTTGGGGATTGTCACGTTCACCTCATCACCGGTTTTTCTACCCATTAAGGCTTGGCCCAAAGGTGATTTAATGGAGATTGTCTGTTGATTGGGGTTAGACTCAAAACTGCCGACCACTTTATACTTAAATTCTTTTTGGCCGTTGCTGATGACCACTTGGCTGCCGAAATCGATGGTGTCACCGTTAATCGGGGCGACGACTTCGGCGGCTTTAATGATCCGCTCGAAATGGGCTAACCGGCCGTCGATAAAGGATAGGCGGGCCCGGGACTCTTTGTAATAGCCGTTTTCGGATAGATCGCCCATTTCCCGTGCCTTGGTAAGATGGGAGACGACCTCCGGCCGCTCGGCCAGGAGTTTATTCCTTTCGGCCACGATTTTGTCTAAACCGGTTTTAGTAAAAGCAATTTTATTCATATCTCTATTTTAGCGTACAATTAGGTTATGAAGCTCGCAGTTTTTAAAGGTAGGCCAATCCGCCGCCAGTGGGACAATAAACAGGAGAAATGGTATTTCTCGGTGGTGGATATTATTGAGGCGTTAACTGATAGTCAGAATCCTCAGATTTACTGGCGAGTGTTGAAAAAAAGACTTACCGATGAAGGTTCAAGTGAAACCGTTACAAAATGTAACGGTTTGAAAATGATGGCCCCTGATGGGAAAATGCGCGTGACTGATACAGCAGATACAGAAACACTATTTCGTTTAATCCAATCGATTCCCTCACCAAAAGCCGAGCCGTTCAAGCGTTGGTTGGCCAGAGTTGGTTACGAGCGGGTTCAGGACATCAGTGACCCGGAAAGATCATTAAACCGCGCCCGGGCATATTGGCAAAGAATGGGC
>PCSQ01000079.1:1527-1956 GCA_002772455.1 Candidatus Beckwithbacteria bacterium CG23_combo_of_CG06-09_8_20_14_all_47_9
GACAAATATTATCCATAAAGAGTGGAGTGATTTTTCTGTTAAACAGCACAAAAACTATAAAGGTTTAAAGCAGCAAAATTTGCGCGACCATATGAGCGAAGCCGAATTAATTTTTACCGCCTTGGCCGAGTTGTCCACCAGACAAATTGCGGAAACTGTTAAGGCTAAGGGTTTAATTGCCAATAAACTTCCGGCTCATCGCGGCGGCCGGATTGCTAAGCACGCCCGCTTGGAACTGGAGCAAAAAACCGGTAAACAAGTTGTTACCCGGAAGAATTATCTGGGATCGGCAAAAGAACCAAAGAGATTGCGTTAGCCATGGATATTTTAATCCGGTACAGCGAAATCGGACTCAAGGGTAAAAACCGGTCATTTTTTGAAGACCGGTTGGCGGCCAATATTAAGTTGGCGCTTAAAGGCAATCAAATT
>PCSQ01000079.1:2011-5908 GCA_002772455.1 Candidatus Beckwithbacteria bacterium CG23_combo_of_CG06-09_8_20_14_all_47_9
GCAATCAAATTCAATTAATTAAAGAATACAAGCAGTTTATTCTAAAAACAGCCGCCGCCGCTTTAACAAAATTAAATAAAGTTTTCGGGATTGCCTGGCTGGCACCGGTAATAATGGTTAAAAACGAGGCGGAGGCAATTACTGCCGCGGCCTTAAAATTAATTGAGCCAAAGAAAACCTTTGCCGTCCGGGCGCATCATGATTTAGAAGTTTCTTTGGGAGAGGTGATTCGGACCAAGAAAAAAATTAAAGTCGATTTAGATAATCCTCAGCAGACTATATATATTTCCCAATCAGAAAAAAAGGCAATAGTTTTTAATCAAAAAATTTCCGGTCCGGGCGGTTTGCCGGTCGGTACCAGCGGTAAAGTTTTATGTTTATTATCCGGTGGTTTTGATTCGGTGGCGGCCGCTTATCAATTGGCTAAACGCGGGGCGCAAGTTGATTTTCTCCACTTTCATGTTTTCACCGATGAGGCACCGGTATTAAAGTCTAAGGTTAAAGCGATTGTTGATGGATTAAAGACTTGGACTTTATCGAAAAAACTTTATTTAGCTTCTTATCTGCCGTGGCAAATGGCGGTGTTGTCTTTGTCTGATCGGGACACCAAACACGAATTAGTCGTTTACCGCCGCTTAATGGCCCGGGTGGGAGAAGCGTTGGCTAAAAAACATGGCTACCAAGCCTTAATTTTAGGCGACTCATTAGGCCAGGTGGCCTCGCAGACCCTGGAAAATATTGTGGCGGTGGACCGGGCCGTGCAGATTCCTGTTTTCCGGCCGCTTCTTGGCAACGATAAAAACGAAACCATTAATTTGGTGCGCCGGATTGGTTTGGAAGCAGTGGTCAACGAACCATATAAAGATTGTTGTTCGTTAATTTCTACCCACCCGGCCACTCGGGCAGATTTAGATAAAATTTCCAAAATCGAAACCGGGATTAAAATAGAGGTAATTGTCCAGGAAATGGCCGATCATGTTCAAACAATTAATCTCTAATTCCCGCCGCCGGCAGTTTTTCAACCTGCTGGTTTTTTACGCGGCTTATTTATGGTTTAGAAGTTTCAGCTCTTCTGTTTTAAGCCCGCATTTTTTGCAATCCGGTGTCAGTTTAGAGCAAATGGTTTTTGGTTCGGCAATTGCCTATATTATTCCGGTGTTAATATTGTTATTTTCAAAAATTGTCAGTAATTTAATCTGGTGGCGCTGGGCCATAGTTTTAGCCTATTTGGCAATAATTTTAGTAATTAAAGTAGTTGATATTTCCCAGTACTACTTGTATAGCTTGCTTCTTGGCAGCAATACTGCTTTATTTTTTGTGCCCTACAATATTGCCCATTTCAAACTAACGCCCGGTCACCGCACCGGTTTTTCATCCGGCATTTTATTTTCCGTTTATCCGGTCATTGCCTTAATTGCGCCTTTGACCGCCGGTTTACTGGCAGAGTTTGACTATATTTATATTTGGATTCTGTCGGCGTTTTTTTTCGGAGTCAGTTTTTATTTAGTTAAATTCCAGGTTCAGATTAAGTTTAACCTTGATTTAAAACGTGACTTTGATTATTTAAAGCCGACGCGCTTGATCGTGTTACTTCAGGGAGTTTGGGAAACATTAATTTTTGGCATTATTCCTATTTACACCCTTTATTTCCTAACTACTCCGTTGGCCTACGGCAGTTATTTATCATACTTGGCCTTGATGGGGGTTTTAGCTAACTTGTTTTTGGGTAAGCTTTCAGACAAGTTAAAAGACAGATTGAAGTTTTTATATCCGGTGACGATCAGCATGGCTTTAATAACGTTGGTTTTCCCTTTAAGTCTCAATCGATTAATTTTGTGGCTGATATTCACCGGAATTATTCAATTATTAACTCCTTTATTTTGGAATTTTTCTACCGCTTGGTTTGTGGATAAACAGTCTGACCATGTTCGGTCGATGCCGGCAAGGGAATTAATTCTCAATGTTGGCCGGGTGATCGGACTATTTTTAACGTGGTTAAATTTTAGTTTCCAGTCGCCGCCGGTATTAATCTTTTACTTTTTAGGCGCAGTCATGCTGCTATATCCGCTGGTACTGGTCTATAATACAAGAAATGCAGCCCGATCTTAAATCAATCCATAATCAAGTCAGTGCCGTAATGCCGGGGGTTAACCGCTTGCTGATTAAAAAATTTTCCCTGCCGAAAAAAGTGTCTTACAAAGCCGGCGGGATTGATCATTTAAGCACGTCGGTGGTGACCGAGACTGATAAAGAGGTGGAGAAAATCCTTAAAACAAAACTTTTAAAAATTTTGCCCGGCTCAGGTTTTATCGGCGAGGAGACCGTGCCGGATGCTAAAGAATATAACTGGATTATCGACCCGATTGACGGCACGTTAAATTTTGCCAACCAGGTGCCGGTATTTGCCTGTTCGATTGGGTTGTGGCATAAAAACCAGCCGGTTTACGCTTATGTGTCTTTGCCGATGTCTGGGGAAACAATTCATGCGATTAGCGGCCAGGGAATTTGGTTAAACGGCCGCCTGGTTAAATTAATTAGAAAGCCCAGCCAAAAACTATTTATTACCTATTCGGCCGTTGGGGATAAGAAAACTGTTGCGGATACAATTATTAAAGTGCTGGAATTTTCATCGGGGCCGCGGACCTACGGCAGCTGCGTTTTCCACGGCGCCCAAATTGCCCTCGGCCGCATTGACGCCGGCGTATTTATCAACCAGGCGCTGTGGGATATTGCCGCGATTGTCTTGTTGGCCCGGGAAGCAGGCTTGGCAGTAAAATATGTGTCAAAACAGCCGAATATCAGCCAAGACGATCTGAAAAATTACCAGTATTCTTTGGTGATTGCTCCGGAAAAGTTAGCTGATAATTTAGCCGCCAAATTATGATCAGCTGTATTTTTGAGGGTCAAACCAATATTGTCCACCTGCGCCACGTAGTGGTGGACGCTTTGGTGGTTAAAGATGGGCAGATTTTACTGGTCAAGCGCGGTCCGGGATCATATTTGGAAATCGGCAAGTGGGCCATGCCCGGCGGCTATTTGGAAATGGACGAAACGGCCGAGCAGGCGATTGTCAGGGAAGTTAAAGAAGAAACCGGTTATGACTGCAGCGTGGTTAAATTGTTTCGCCTTAACGATAATCCCCGCCGGCCGAAAGAAAATAACCGGCAGAGCGTAGCCTTAATTTATTTGATGAAGCCGCTTAAAAAATCCGGCATCCATGACCATGAAATCAGCGAGGTTAAATGGTTTGATTTAAATAATTTGCCGCCGGTTGAAACTATGGCCTTTGACCATCTGGAGACAATCGAAAAATATAAAGCCAATCTTGACAAGTAGTACCAGTATTGGTACGATTGACTTATATGGACGGACTTTCTTTAAGTTTGCCGGCCAGTGAAGCCAGGAAAAACTTTTACACCATATTGGATGAGGTGAGTGATAAATTTAAACACTTTACCATTACCTTACGTGGGAAAATTAAAGCGGTCATTATTAACCCCGATGAGTTGGATTCTTGGCGTGAAACCCTGGAGATAATGGCCGATAAAAAATTAGTAAAAGAATTGCGAAAGAGCCGTCAAGATTTTAAAAATGGTAAATTTATTACAGAGGAACAATTGTTTAAAAACTTAGGCATTACCGATAAAGACCTTAATCAATAAATGAAGCTGGTTTACTCAAAAGACTCAATCAAATCTTTAAAAAAACTTCCCCAAAACAAGCAGAAAAAAATTGCCATTAAACTTTCTTTTTTAAAAAATAACCTACAGGCAGGCAAAGCCTTAAAAGGTGAATTTAAAGGTTTATTTTCTCTTAAGGTTTGGCCTTATAGAGTTATTTATGAACTGAATGATAAGCAAGGATGGATAATAATCCATAAAATCGAGCATCGCCAGG
>PCSQ01000079.1:5946-6279 GCA_002772455.1 Candidatus Beckwithbacteria bacterium CG23_combo_of_CG06-09_8_20_14_all_47_9
ATTTTTTTACCAAATCTTGCCGTTCCTTTAAGAAGATTGCTCCCAATAACACAGTGAGTACAATTGACGACCTAACTAATGGAGATAATTGTGATACCGGGGCGTCTTTTTGAAAGGCAAGATAATAAGCGATTCCTTGTATTGAATAGAAAATACAAAAAACTATCATCAGTCTAATTCTTTTTAAGTTAATTAATTTTTTGCTTTCTATAAATTGTTTAGGAAACAACAATAGTAAAATAAGACCAGGCAATAAAGAAATAATCGTCATGTGGTAGTGTATAACTTTAGTGTGTAAAACCAAAAGCGGGTAGGTAAAATACTTTCATATTA